>CALDTA010000108.1:0-2879 GCA_937924455.1 uncultured Deinococcales bacterium | reverse complement strand
ATTTCATCATCGCTGACTGCTACAGTGCTAGTTTCGCTGCCATCTCTCAGACGCTTTGAAAAGGGGTCTGTATGAACATCATCTATGTTGTGTTTTGGCATGTCGATGTCATCGGCATCATATAAATCCCAGAATCTTTTTCTAGCTAAATAAGGGTCGTGTGGATGCATGAAGCTTGCAACCATACAAAAAGGCTTTTCTTGGTCACGGGCATAGTCGTAAAGTTTGCGCTTGGTTGTGAAGCCAACTTCATCGTCATAGTCAAGTTGGAAGCTGGCTTCGGCAATGCCAGCTTCCTGAACTGATTCCATATTGTGATACCATCTGGGGATGCGCTCATCAGCATTTTTCCAATCTGGCGTCCATGCAAAGTCAGCAGGGTAGACATCTGTAGTTACACGCTCTTGAAAGCCGTGAAGTTGGTCTGGACCTACAAAGTGCATCTTACCTGAGAGGCATGTTTTATAGCCCATTGTATTTAGGTAGTGTGCAAAAGTTGGAATAGTTGCTGGAAATTCGCTAGCGTTGTCGTAGGCTGCGATGTTTGAAACGAGTTGTCCAGACATGAATGAGAAACGAGATGGGGCGCAAAGGGGAGAGTTGCAATAGGCAGAATCGAAGCGAGTGCCACGAGCTGCAAGTGCGTCCATGTTTGGGGTTTTGACGACTGGGTGACCGTAGGTGCTGGTAAATTGTGGGGCGAGTTGGTCGGCCATGATTAAGAGGATGTTTGGTGCTTTGGTTGACATATGTTGTTACCTCGTAACGATGTAGTGATTTTGATATGTCTAGTATAACTCATACCAATTCCACTTAAATCCATTGTAAATAATAGTAAATAATAGCATTTCCTCGAAATACTGACCCTACTGTATGGGTTTATTCTTACTCGCCTCTGCTCGCCGATTAACGGTATTAGGTAGTGCGTAACCAATCTTTCTTGAGTTCTGCGAAGGTATCATCACGCAAACTTTGTCTGATTGCTTCACACATCCGAGCCATAAAGCGAAGGTTGTGGATGCTGGTTAAGCGCTGTCCTAAAATCTCATCAGCTTTGAAGAGGTGACGTATATAGGCTCTTGAGTAGTGCTGACAAGTGTAGCAATCACAATCAGGGTCAATCGGGCGCTGGTCATCTTTATAGCGAGCGTTCTTGATGTTCATGCGGTATTTCTTAAGCGGTGTGCCGTCATCATCAAAACGTTTTAGCAATCCACCATTACGAGCATTTCTAGTCGGACTTACACAGTCAAAAGTATCGCAGCCTCGTTCCACAGCTTCAAAGATGTCATAGACTTCGCCGATGCCCAGCAAGTGCCTTGCTTTATGGGTTGGTAAGTACTCCACAGTCCATGAGATGACTTGATGCATTTCCTCTTTGGTTTTACCAAGGTTGCCGCCAATTGCCATGGCATCAAAGTCCATTGAGCCGATGACTTCGGCACTGTGTCTACGTGGTTTTTCAAATGCACCACCTTGCACAATGCCATATAGTGCTTGTGGATAGTCGTGGATACTAGGATTTGCTTGAAAGTAGTCTAGACAACGTTGCGCCCAGCGGTGGGTTCGCTCTGCACTTTTTGCAGTGTAGGCTTCATCGTGCAGGGGGGAGGTACATTCATCAAATGCCAGAATCATGTCTGCGCCGAGTTTGCGCTGGGTAGCAATTGAGCTTTCAGGTGTGAAGTTGTGGTAGCTACCGTCAATGTGGCTTTTAAAGCGCACACCCTCTTCTGTGATTTTGACGAGTGATTCACCAGATTTGAAATCGCTCTTTTTAGGATTTACTAAAACACCACCTTCTTCACCTGGAAAAATATTGGCGATTTTACCAACATTATGCTCGATGCCTGCACCAAGTGAAAAGACTTGAAAACCACCAGAGTCAGTAAGGATGGGGTGATTCCAGTGCATGAACTTGTGTGCGCCACCAAAGTCTGCAATGAGGTCAGCACCTGGGCGTAAGTAAAGGTGGTAGGTGTTATTAAAAATGACTTGTGTGCCGATTGTTTCTAATTCTTCGGGGCTTAGGCTTTTTACAGTAGCTTGTGTGCCCACAGCTACAAAAGCAGGTGTATTAATCACACCGTGAGCAGTGTGGATTTTTCCAAGTCTGGCAGTGCCTGACTCTGTTTGCACTTCTTTTTCTAGTTCAAAGCGAAAGTCCTTATCTTGACCAATTTGTGCTTTTTCGGGAGAGTTATCAGGCAGAGAATTATCAGGCAAAGTCATAAAATTTACTTTATCAATATGGCAAAGGGAAGGGATAGAGAAGATGAGATTAAATTTTCTCGTATGGAAAATGATAAACTTGATGCACTATGAATACAGGTCGAAACGAGCACAGAGCTGCAGGTCCAAAACAGGTAAGGATAGCAGTCATTACTATAAGTGATACACGCACACCTGAAACGGATGGTAGTGGTGATTTTTTAGCAGCAGCAATTGCTGAATCAGGCAATTATCTTGTAAGTCGTCACATCATTAAAGATGAAGCAGATGCTATTCGAAATTTGGTACAAGAACTAATGACTGGCGAAGCTCAGGTGATTTTGACATCTGGTGGTACAGGCATAGCAGGAAGAGATGTCACCATACCAGTGATTGAAAGCTTAATTGATAAGCCTATGCCAGGGTTTGGTGAGCTTTTTAGAATGTTGTCCTACAAGGAAGTGGGTTCTGCTGCCATGCTTTCAAGAGCAACGGGTGGTTTAGCTGGTGATACTATGATTTTTGCTTTACCTGGCTCACCTAATGCAGTGAAAACAGCTTGGGATGGCTTGCTAAAAGATGAACTAGCACATATGGTTTTTGAGGTTTTTAGACATGCTTGAAGCAGTATTAGGTTATTTTCAACCACTACTGGCAAGTGGATAAAG
>CALDTA010000107.1:0-4482 GCA_937924455.1 uncultured Deinococcales bacterium | reverse complement strand
TGTATGGCTCGGCGGGTAGGACTCGAACCTACGACCAATCGGTTAACAGCCGATCGCTCTACCACTGAGCTACCGCCGAATACGGCTACTTTAAGATTACTCTTTCCTAAAGCGAAGATTAGTTTATCAGAGGAAAAGTCTGTTGACAAGTCCTAAAATATCCCTCTTTTTTCACTTTTTTCTTTTTAAAACAAGATTCTGGATTTTTTTATCGTAAAAAGCGCATTTTCCTCACGATAAATACACACTTCAGACACATCATAAAGACTTGCTGAAGATTTTTGGTGCATATATTTGGGTGAATGACAATCAGTGCTATAAAGTAACAATGTGAGTAGTGAAAATGCACTTTGGCGGTATTTTGGGCGGTATTTTGGACATAAGTTCAAAAACACGCTTCCTTCACTCATTAGCCAATTTAAGGGATACACCTTATCTAAGAGCTACACTTTATTTAAGAGCTACACCTTATCTATTGTGACAACATTAAAAATTAGGTAACGTATAACTATGGTCGATATCCGCTACATTCGTGAGCATCAAAACGAGATTCGCAAGGCAATTACTGATAAACAAATGCCTGAGGCGCTTGAAAGCCTTACAGAGCTTTTATTGGTAGATGAAGAATTCAATTTGCTTCGCCAAGATTTAGAAACAAAGCAAGCAGATCGAAATGCAAACAGTAAACAAATTGGTGAACTCAAGCGCAAAGGTGAAGATGCAGATGCTTTGATTCACGCAATGGGTAAGCTGAGTGGTGAAGTTAAAAGTTTAGAAGAAAAAGCACGCAGCTTAGAGGAACGGTATAACAGCTTGCTTCTTGAAATACCAAATCCTGCCCACGAAAGTGTGCCTTACGGTGAAAGTGAACATGACAATGTTGTAGCAAAAGAAGTTGGGAGCAAGCCACAGTTTGACTTTGATCCTAGACCCCATTGGGAAATTGCTGCGCTGCATAACTGGATTGATTTTGAACGTGGTGTAAAAACAACAGGTGCAGGTTTCCCGATATACCGAGGCGAAGCAGCACGTTTACTCCGTGGCATTATCCAGTACAGCTTAAACGGTTTGCTTGATAGAGATTACATCGAACATAGCATTCCTTTACTAGTCAATGCTGATTCTGCGAAGGCTACAGGTCAGTTACCTGACAAAGAAGGTCAGATGTATACAGTGAGTGATGGTTTTTATCTTATCCCTACCTCTGAGCTGATATTAACTGGGATGCACCGAGATGAAATCTTAGACACGAATGATTTACCATTGCGCTACACTGCACCGAGTGCGTGTTTCAGACGTGAAGCTGGAAGTTATGGCGCACATGTTCGTGGCATCAATCGTGTACACCAGTTTGATAAGGTTGAGATGGTTTTGTTTACAAAACCTGAAGAAAGCTATGAAGCACTTGAATCCATGACTGCTACGTCGGAAGAAATGTTAGAAGGGCTCGAGCTCCCCTATCGCCGCCTCCTCATGTGTACTGGTGATATAGGTTTCACCCAAGCCAAGAAATACGACATCGAAGTATGGAGTGGTGGTCAAGAGCGCTGGTTAGAAGTAAGTAGCTGTAGTAACATCACAGACTTCCAGTCCAGACGCTTACAAACACGTTTTAGAGATGGTGGCAAGCAAGGCTCAGGTAAAACTGAACTTGTGCATACTCTAAACGGTAGTGCCTTTGGCATGGTGCGTGTACTGGCTGCAATCATTGAGAACCATCAACAAGAAGACGGTAGCGTACGAATCCCAACAGCTTTACAACCATTTGTAGGCAAAGAAAGCATAGGTAGTAAAGCATAGGTAGTTTCTTACTTTACTGCTCTTATTTACTTCAATTCTCAAATGAACTAACTTCATACAGCACTATTGTATGAAGTTAGCAATATAGTTGCAGGGTATACTGATTCAAATCGTTATGTTGATCAAGCTCTAAACAATTTAGATAAGGCAAAGATACGTATGTTACGGAAAATTGCAAATCAGTGGTGGTTATTGGGTGTTCGAGGCTTACTCAATGTAGCTTTTGGACTCGCTATTCTTTTATGGCCAGAGCTAAATGCTCCTATGTACATCAACCTATTTTGCTCACTGGCAATCGTTGAAGGGCTAATATCAATTTTCATTTCTTTACCCAACCGTCTTTATCCTGACTGGTGGGTACTATTTTTTGAAGGTTTGATAGATGTTGTTGTAGGTCTCTTCCTCATCTTTGTTTCAGTAAGTGTCACTCAGCTTTATCTAACAATTGCCACGTGGTCTTTGCTCATAGGCATTTTGTTTATTATTGCAGTTATTAGGTTTTGGCATAATGACGAAAAAAGTGATGAGGATAGTAATGTTATTAAGGACGAACCACATCATCTGACCGATGACCAACAAGGTGGGGAATCTGCTATGGGTCTAGAGGGCGTTCTTTCTATCTTCATGGCACTTAACCTCTTTTTCTTCGCCAGTGATAAGCTAGGTTTGCTTATTTTGATTACGAGCGGTTACACCATTTTGTTCGGCGTTATGATGGTTTTCCTATCCTTCAAACTAAGAAATTCCAATTAACTGACAAGAATAGCTAGGAACAAAAGAATGAAATTAAGATTTAGTTTTAATGCTCCCGTAGTCCTAACCTTTTCACTGCTAGCTGTTTCGATTTTTATTGTTGATAAACTTTTTCTTGAGTTTTTTACTATTCGTAATTTTTCGATTTCCAGAAATGTCTTCGGACTCAACCCGCTAAACTACCTACGCTTGTTTACCCACCCACTCGGACACCTAACTTGGGAGCATCTCTTCGGGAATCTCACCTTTATATTGCTGCTAGGTCCAATTCTTGAAGAAAAATATGGCAGTATGAGATTACTCTTGCTGATGATTGCCACAGCCTTACTCACAGGCGTTTTACATATCCTGATCTCATCTGTACCTTTGCTTGGTGCTAGCGGTATCGTCTTTATGTTTATTGTGCTTGTTTCTATCGTCGATTTTCAAAGAGGTTCAATTCCTATTTCCTTTGTGCTCGTTGCTTTGATTTTCGTTGGTAAGGAAGTTATGGGTATTTTTGGCAATGATAACGTTTCACAGCTCACGCATATTGCAGGTGGTGTTGCAGGAGCGGTTTTTGGATTTCGACAAGAAGATAAATCTAAATACTAATTTTAGCTGCAAATATACTCAACACGCTTTTTAAGCTTTAATATCTATCAAACTTTAATATCTATCAAATTTTAATATCTATGTAGTGGATTGTTATTTTATACTATTGAATTACTAGGTAAATGTTGGGGGAGCTCGAGCCTCAAGCTTCCATTTGTATCGTTGTACTCCATAAACATGCCTAACACTGTTTGCTATACCTTTACAAAATTGCTAGATTAAGGTTAAATTAAGAACCGTTCATTACTATTTTGTCTGAAGTAATTTTGGGGTTTGTATGTACTTTTGGCAAAATGAACATAAATTAGTAAACCTTTTAGTAAACCGTGGAGATGGGACGCTATAAGCTCGTTTTAGATGACTAATCTGAAACACTCTTGGTAGTTTATGCCAGTAATTTAGGGCAATTTAGCAACGAAGGCGGAGAAGAATTACGTATCTAGCTATCAGGTACGAAACTAGGAGTGTGTAGTGTCTTTCATTTATCTTGTCGAGTTTCATGGCAGTGCTCGCAATAAAAAAGCCCCTATCGAAGCACAAGCACAAATTGGTGAGTTCATGACTAGGTTGAATGCAACACCACGTGTCGCAGATCATATGCGTATGTGGGTTGATAAAGGCTTACCGTCATTTACAGATGTACAAATCAGACTAGAATTTGTACCCGAAAGTCTCGAATGGTCTGGGGTTGTTGAAATTGCCGATTGGCACAATCGACTTTCAAAAGTTAATGGCTTAGAAGAGTATTTAACGCATCTTGTCAGGGCATCAGTTAACCGTGTTATTCAAAAAATATTTGAAAAGCGTGGCTTCAAAAACTTTACCTACCGCACAGTCTCAGCCGTTGTAAATGCCGAAGAACGTCCTCAATCAATAGATGAAGAAGCAATCGCAGCAGCGAAAGAGCAAGAACGTATCAATCTTCTGGACCGTTTGCCAACGTGGTATGTTCCAGCATCTTTAGCTTTGCTAGCTGCAATACTACTGGCACTTCTTTTGATTATTTTTAGCAGTTTAAATTCAAGCTAGTACAGCGATAACTGATAATAAAAAGGTATGTTTTGGTCGCTAAACTCTGAAAAGCTTATGGGTACAGAAATAGTATAGCTAATTCAGATTATTCACCCTTAGATGTTCACTTGTTAAAGCACTAGTTTAATCTGCATCTAGTAAACTTTTTGCCTCAACCAAAATTGACCAAGCAAGAACATCAATAAATCCTGCAATCTCATAGCCACCACCTACGGTTGGCTTAAAGATAATGGCATCACCTTCACCAAAAGGAGTGTTGCGTCCTGTCTTTATACCTGTTGCACCTTCTAGTGTGCCAATATG
>CALDTA010000106.1:0-19542 GCA_937924455.1 uncultured Deinococcales bacterium | reverse complement strand
GCTTAAGTAGTAACGACGCTCACCAATGAAAGTACCTTGAGTAACCCAGCTAAGGAGGTCATAAGCCATAAGACCAGTGTGCTCCAAGAAGCTGTTGTGGTTCATGGTTAAGCTTAGGACTTCACGACCATCAGCAGTGTTGGTGACAGCACCAAGAACACTACCAGCAGTATCAGTAAGGATAGGCTTGGTGTCTACAGTAGGACAGCCAGCACCAGAGCAGAGTTGAGCAAAGTAGGTGAAAGCATTTTTGATAGGCATGTTGATGCCGCTCTTAAGAGAAGAAAAGATGTTTGCACCATCAGCGGTTATTTTTGCAGTAAGAGGGTCACCAGATTGAGTAACATTACGAAGACCATAGTCTTCTGGGAAAGTACCAGGGAAGCCACTCATAGCTAAGTGACGGACATTAAATTCACGCTCGTATTGCCAGAGAAGGTTCCATTCATCTTGTGTGAAGGCACTTTCAAAGACGCCGTTGTTATTGTAGAGCAAACCTACTTCAGTAATGATGATGCCTTGGTAGTTACCATCACCATTTGCTGCTATAAGTTTAGCTTCAGTTAAGGGTTCAGAAGAAGCAATCATGACATCGTAAGGAATGCCGATTTCTTGAGCAAAGTAACGGACGCCATCAAGTACAGGGTCAGCATCATCTGCGGTAGTGGCATTACCATTCGCACTGATAATCAGTAGCTTCATGCCAACTTTTGAAGAGCCTGCAAAGAGTTGTTGCAATGGTGGACTAAAAGTCACACTGCCTGATTGGCTTGGAATCGTTTTTAATGCTGCAGCACTGTCTTTAAGAACAGCATTTGCATTCATTCTAGCTACTAGTGTCTGAAAGTCATGACTATTAGAGTCAATGCCATCTGTATTGATACTGAGCTCAGTGCCAGCATTTGTGCTAGTAACACTACCAGTTGCTGATTGTGAAACATCAGCCGATCCACAACTAATTAGTAGCCATATTAAGCCACTAAACAACAAAAAATTTCGAAGATTGTATCTTTTTTTAGTCTTTGGACGATACATGTCCACCTCCGTATGTAGGGATTTGATTTTTAAAGCGTTCTGAATATTTCAAGGATTCACAATAAAGCTTTATGCCTACCTGTTGTTTAGGTAGTAGTGGCTTTTTTACGGCGAATCACAAAAACTTGTGTCTTACATGAATAGTGCAATGTAGACACCTTTCCCTGAGTTTCAGAATAATGAGTGAGGTGTCGAAAAAACGTCGAAAGCTAGACTACTATAATGTAAGAGTTTTGACATCTTTTACAAAAAATGCACATTTAGCTAAAAAATTGAGTGAAAATCACAGATATTAGTGTGATTATGTGAAATTTAGAACAAAGATAAGTGTTTGATGAGTCTTATTGAAATGGTAGCTAAAGATTTTGTAAACGTTTTTCTTTATTGTGTAAGTCTACAGTGTCAAAATAAAAGTTAGATACTATGTGTTAACAGTCACAATTTATACTTGAAAAAGCTGCCCTACAGCATTGAGTAAGCAAAAGTGCCTTGATGTATTTTTAATCAAGGCACTTTTTTTGAAATTTGTTTCAAGGAGTGTAGTGCAGACTCGTCCTAGATGAATATTGAGCTGCTACGCACTACTTTTTTTGCTTGCTAGAAAAATACCCCCTCTAATTTTGAAGACTAGAGGGGGTATTTTAGCTATGAAAAGCTATTAGTTAACGAGCTTGTAAGGACACGTTGTCAATGGCATAGCTTTCGCCATTTTCATCAGTAGAGGCTCGAATGATAATTTGGATTGTTCCAGCAGATGGAAGATCTTGTGAAAGTCTGAAACTACTGTTTCTGTTGATTCTTCTTCTTTGCTCGTAGAAAATAATTTCGGAGCCACCATCAAGCTTATAAGCGATGCTTACATAATCATTTCTATCAAGTCTTCCGCTTGATAAAAGATCAGCAGAGAAGGCAATGCCATTTGTTACAGTTGTGATGTTTATGGTTTCAGATTGCCAAACTGCTTCGCCACCTGTTCCTGATACAACAAAACTTCCGCTTTGAATACCAAGACTGCCACTAGTACGTGTGGCGGTCCAAGCTGTATCACCTGTATCACTGCTTGTACCATTGCTAAGCTCAAAGCTTTCGAACCAAGGTAGGTCATCAGTTGGTGGAGTAGGGTCAGTTGGGTCAGTCGGGTTGGTTGGGTCAGTTGGGTCAGGCGGATTGGTTGGGTCAGTTGGGTTGGTTGGGTCAGTTGGGTCAGGCGGATTGGTCGGGTCTGTTGGATCTGTAGGAGAAGAGCCAACTACGATTTCACAGTTATCCACAAGGACTTGTCCTGCACCGTTCATGTAGACATAAAGCTGAGCACTTGTAGTTGCTGCTGGAGCAGTAGCAGTGATTGAGTATTGGTTATAGCCACTAGTAGGTGTAGGTACGCTACCACCTAAGGTACTGTTGCCAGATGCATCAGAGAAGTAAAGACTCATGTCAGCATAAGTACCACCAAGATTGTTGATGTTACAGCTTAAGGTATAGGTAGTAGCTGCTGTAGCGGAAACAGCTTGGGTTAAACAGGTTGTGTTTGAAGACAGGTTAAGCGCAGTAGTACCTTCAAACGCAGTGTTTGAGGTAGTAAGTGAACCTGAACCACAAGAACCATCAGCCCAAGGAGAGATGAAACCACCTTCGAAGCCAGCGTTTATAAGTAAATTTGTTGATGTGGACTCGGTTGGTGTAGTTGGCTCAACTGGTGCACCAGAGCTAGCCTGAAGTACACAGTCGTCAATAAGAACTTGACCAGCGCCATCCATGAAGATATAAACTTCTGCCCTTGCTGCGGTAGCAGGAACGGTTGCAGTAAGTGTGTACTCAGTATATGCACTAGCTGGAATAGGTCTAGTACCACCGAGTGTGCTTGTACCAGCAGCATCAATGAAGAAGAGGCTTAAATCAGCATAGGTACCACCAAGGTTGCTTGTCTTACAACTTAGGCTGTAGTCCTGATTAGCAGTAACAGCTACTGATTGTCTTGCACAAATAGTACCCGCAGAGAGTTGCAAGGCTGTTGCACCTTCGATAGAATCGTTAGAGCTACCGATAACACCTGTTCCCACACAACCACCATTGACCCAAGGATCAATGCCTGCTTCAAAGTTACCGTTGACTAGTAGATTACCTGTTAAGACATCAATACTATCTGGTGTAATGGTCCAATCAAAATTTTGCTGTGCTGTAACAATATCGTTTGTTACGGTAAGAGAGATGGTGTATATACCTGGAATGGTTGGAGCACCTGAGATAAGACCCGTAGTATTTGAAATAGATAAACCAGTTGGTAAACCAGTTGCAGTGTAGTTAAGCCCAACAGCACTTGTAGTTTGGACAGTCACTTGTAAGTTCAAGTCAACACCCTCTTCACTACTTTGAGCAGCGATAGGATCGATGCTCAAGGTATCAGAAACAGGTAGTGGAGCAGAAGGCGAAAGCGAAATCGGGTTGATAACAGAGACAGTAGCGTTGCCATAGTTAAAGGTAGAAGCGCCAGGAATGTTAGCACCAGTTACAAAGACAGTAGCACCTGCAGGAGCATTGATGCTGACAGAGTTAGTCGCTCTATCCCAAACACCAGTAGTATTTGCATTAAAGAAGCTTGTTCTTTCTTCAAGTGTCTGTGCCATTTGCAACCAGTCTTGTGAAACTAGTGGAAGGCTGAAGTAGCTATCGAAGACTTTTAGTGTCGCGTCAGTCCAGTCAGAGAGAAGGCTACGACCAGGTGCATATTCACGCAAGTTGCCTTGGTGAACGAAGTGAGGATAAGGCGAGCCACTAAGAATGTGACGCATAGCAATATCAGCTTCGAAATCTAAGATTTGTGACCAAGTTTGATCAACTGCGAAGAAAGAATTGCCATTGCCATCACGAACGATGCCATTAGGACCGTAAAGATAGTTAAACTCACTAGCATTTTCAGTTGGGTCAGTGACGTTAAAGAAAACGTTAGTTGGCCAACGTGGGATAAGTTTAACTCTTGAATCGAGTGGATGAACAATTAAACAAGTATCACAAGCAGCTTCATGGGTATTCCAACCTCTATTTGCAGCAAGATATTTAATGCCTAAGTCAACTGCAGCTTGTAGCATAGCAGCGTTAGATTGTTGAAGACCAAACTGACAATAAGGATCACCAGGCACTTGGTCTACAACACAGCTAGCACCATTAGTAATGGTAAGATTACGCCAGCCTAAACCAGAGTGTCTGCCTGTAACTAAAAATTGTCTATCGAAGTCAGGTAGACGAGGTTGAGCAAAGACGATATTATCTTCGAATTCTTTTCGAGCACCAGCGTAATCTAGAGGTTCCATATCAGCATGAGTAAAGGTGTGATTCACCCAAGGGAAGAAGTCACCAACACAAAGGGTTGCTTCGCTAAGTGTTGCGCTATTTGAGCAGTTAGCAGTAGCATTTGGGTTTGCACCATTAGCGTTAAAAACTTGGTTGTAGTTAAGGTTAGGTACATTAAAACGGCTTCTTAAGTCTAAAATGCCATCTCTAGTGTTATAGACATCTGTGGCTGACATTCTAAACGTTCGTTCTGTAAATGCAAAGTTTGCATTAGTGGCAGGGTTCCAAACAGCACTTTGAAGATACCAGTCATCAACATCAACGCTTAAGTAGTAACGACGCTCACCAATGAAGGTACCTTGAGTAACCCAACTAAGGAGGTCATAAGCCATAAGACCAGTGTGCTCCAAGAAGCTGTTGTGGTTCATGGTTAAGCTTAGGACTTCACGACCATCAGCAGTGTTGGTAACAGCACCGAGTACGCTACCAGCAGTGTCAGTAAGAATAGGTTTGGTGTCTACAGTAGGACAGCCAGCACCAGAACAAAGCTGAGCAAAGTAGGTGAAAGCATTTTTGATAGGCATGTTGATGCTACTTTTAAGCGAAGAAAAGATGTTAGTACCATCAGCGGTTATTTTTGCAGTAAGAGGGTCACCAGATTGAGTGACATTACGAAGACCGTAGTCTTCAGGGAAAGTACCAGGGAAGCCACTCATAGCTAAGTGACGAACATTAAATTCACGCTCGTATTGCCAGAGAAGGTTCCATTCATCTTGCGTGAAGGCACTTTCAAAGACGCCGTTGTTATTGTAGAGCAAGCCTACTTCAGTAACGATGATACCTTGGTAGTTACCATCACCGTTTGCAGCGATGAGTTTAGCTTCGGTTAGGGGCTCAGAAGAGGCAATCATTATATCGTATGGAATGCCGATTTCTTGAGCGAAGTAACGGACACCATCAAGCACAGGATCAGTATCATCTGCTGTGGTGGCATTACCATTCGCGCTGATAATCAGTAGCTTCATGCCAACTTTTGAAGAGCCAGTAAATAGTGGCTGCAATGGTGGGCTGTAGCTGACGCTACCTGAAGCACTTGGCGTTTGTTGCAAGGCAGCCTTGTTATTTTCGAGCACAGCATTAGTGTTCATTCTGCCGATTAGTGCTTGGAATTCATGACTATCAGCATTTATGCCTTTAGTGTCTACGCTGAGTTCGCTAGTAGATGCTGTGTTTGTAACATTAGCTGTAGGCTTAACGGGTGTTGCTGCACCACAGCTAATTAACAGCCAAAACATCGCTGTTAGCAGTAATAAATGTAAAAGACCATATCTCTTTACAGACATATATCGACCTCCGTAGGGAATCTTTTCTGAATAAATTTAATTTTGTAGTGAGTTGCTTAATGGCTGTAATGCCCCAAAGCATGAACTAACCATTTTGCCCCGCTAAAACTGTGTCTTGTCAGACACGTTCTCCCTAAGGCGCAACTATAGGGGGTGGGGTGTCGAAAAAGTGTCGAAAGGTTAGCGAGGCGTTACAGATAAGTCTGAAAAAGATTAAAGGCTAAGATTTTTCTTAAAGAGAGTCCAGTATTTTTCATCTTCTCATTTATGAAATTGGGTTGGTTTTACAAGCTACGGCTCTAGATAGCTAGCTAGTTGTACAATATTCAAATTGCCTAGATTAACGGTATTCATAGACTTCGATATATCTGGGTTTTAGGCTGCTTTGTTTTGATATTCAACTTGTATTGACTTGGGAGTGACTTGCGAGTGATGGAGTAGCTGATATTCATTAACTCATGTTGTTTAGTAAAGCCTTTGTGTTATTCTCATGACTGTTTTCAAACAAAGCTAGCGCCTGAGTTTGCGGTAATTAGGAAATTGTTTGAGTAATACTAAACTGAAAGAAAAAAGTCATAATCCATGAGCAAAGAAAGTTGGCAGTAGAACCGAAGGACAAATCATTAGAACCGAAAGACAAATCATTAGAACCGAAAGATAAAGAAGTTAAAAGATATCGTCATATTGGTAATGATGGCATTTATGATTTACTTCGCTATAACTCTAATTTAGAGTCTCTCAAAGAGACAACATGACAAAAAAGTTTGCTAGAAAAAGAATAGTTTAGATGACATATAAAGTTGAAGCATTCAAAGAAATTTCTTCTACACAAGATGAAATTCGCAATCGAATTGTTGATAATAAGATTGTAAATGGGCTAGTGATTCGCGCTGAAATTCAGACTAAAGGACGCGGACGTTTTGGGCGAGAATGGCAAAGTGCCAGTGGTGGAAGTTATCAAAGTATTGCTATTAAAGATAGCGAAGGCATCTATCAAAAACAATCTTTAAGTAGTGCTATTGCGGTTGGTTTAGCGCAAGAGTTTTCTGCGATAGAAATGGAAATGAATGTTGGAATCAAGTGGCCTAACGATTTATATGTTTCAGGGAAAAAGGTGGCAGGGATATTGCCTGAATATTTTCGTGGCTATTTGATTTTAGGAATAGGGGTGAATGCACTGAATGATGTGCCTAGTGGGGGAGGGCAGTTGGCTTTGGAGGTAGAGACTGTTCACGAGCTTGTTTTGGCGGGGGTAGAGCGTGGGCTCGAGCTCTCCCAACATCCCATAACTAAAGCGTTTGCACCTTTTGATCTCCTAAACAATCAATCAGTGACGCTAAAAGACAATAAAGTATCTGTATCAGGACTAGCGTCAGGTGTAGATGCTAATGGTTGTTTGAAGCTACTGGTTGATGGTGAAATAAAAACCTTCTGTACGGGGACATTAAGCGAGTTTAGTTTGAGGGAGTTTTGAGAAAAAAATAGGAGCTTCGCTAGCTCCTATTTTTAGTGTGAGATCTCAGGTGTATTAATTTGCGAGGGTTGAGCGCTTGGCTCGAGCCTTCATAACTCTCTTGATTAACGGTGGTACAAACAAACTAATTACTGTCAATATCCAAAGCGCAATACAAATATTACTTTCGAAAAGTATCTGCCAATCCCCACGGCTATAAGTCATAGCACGTCGCAAATTAGTTTCCATCAATTCACCAAGCACCAAACCAAGAATGACTGGCGCAAGTGGAAAGCCAGTTTTACGCATCAGATAACCCAAAACACCAAAACCTGTCATTAAGAGTAAGTCAAAGGGGTTGTTGTTTACTGCATAAACACCAACAAAACTTAAGATGGTAACCAGCGGCATAAGTACCCAACGGGGTACTAGCAAGATTCTTGCAAATAGACCAACAAGCGGAAGGTTTAGTACCAGCAACATCAAGTTGCCAATATACATAGAGGCAGCCAAGCCCCAAAATACTTCGGGATTATTTTCAATAAGAAGTGGACCAGGGGTAACACCATAACTTAAAAGTGCTGCAAGCATAACCGCAGTTGTGCCACTGCCTGGCACGCCAAGCGTTAACATAGGAATGAATGCACCAACTGACGCTGCATTATTTGCTGCCTCTGGCGCGGCAACACCACGGATATCACCCTTACCAAACTCGTCTTCGCTATCAACAATTTGCTTTGTGGTTGTATAGGCTACAAAGCTTGCCATGGTTGCACCAGCACCTGGTAACACACCAATGATGAAGCCAGAAATACTACTGCCAATCATCGTAGCGAGTGAACGCATGAAGTCTCTACCACTAATCCAAACTTGTTTGACTTTATATTGTACAGTTTGTCCTGAATCGGTTTCGCTAAGCATTTGGAAGACTTCGCTAATAGCAAAAAAGCCAATAACAACGACTACAAAATCTAAACCATCAAAAAGGTTCATGTTGTTAAAAGTAAAGCGAAGTGCTGTACCTTGTGGGTCAAGTCCTACTGTTGCCATGACTAGTCCAAGCATGGCAGCAATCAACCCTTTAAATACATTATCTCCAGTCAAGCTAGAAAGTGTAGAAAAGGCAAAGACCATCAATACGAAGTACTCAGCAGGACCAAAATCGATTGCCCATTGAGATAATATTGGTGCAAAAAATATCAGTGCAAAGATTGATAGTGTGCCACCTATAAATGAGGCAATAGCAGACATTGCCAAAGCTGGACCTGCTCGTCCAGATTGTGCCATCGGGTATCCATCAAGTGCGGTTACAACCGATGCAGCCGTACCAGGTACATTGAGCAAAATACTACTGATGGAATTACCGTACATAGAGCCGTAGTAAATACCTGCAAACATAATGATGGCTGATGCAGGATTAAGTTCTAAGGCAAAGGTAATAGGAATGAGAATAGCAATAGTGTTAATTGGTCCTACGCCTGGCAACATGCCAATAATCGTTCCAAGCAATACACCGATAAATGCTAGTAACAGATTATTTGGTTGTAGCGCAATGCTAAAACCATCTTGTAAAAGTTGAAATACTTCCATTAGTTAAAAACATTCCCTATAGGTAGAGACAAATCAAGCCCAAAGACAAAAATAGCGTAGAGAATGGTGCTAGCGAGTACGCCAACAACAATCGACTGCAAAAATTTTGCACCAAAGAAAATACTGACCACTGCAGTGACAAAGCTTGTTGAAATGATAAAACCAAGCTGCCTGACACTAATTGGACCGTAAGCATAAAATAAAAAAGCCGCAATAAGTAATAGGAACTTTAACCAAATTTGTGATCCCTTTGGCCAATTGATAGGGGGGTCTGTTCTAAATTGCATTGCGATGGCACAGACACCTATCAAAGTAGCCAAAATTGTGGGGAAAAGTTTCGGACCGACGGGACCAGAACCAAAACCAGACTCGAGGCGCGAGGCCCCGAGTCCGTAAATAATGGCAAAGGCTAGAACGACAAGTCCAGCAATTCTATCTGCCATAATTATAGTCTGCCATAGTAGATATTATTCGATGCCAAGTTCTTGAGAGATTGCACCAATGATTTCGATTTGCTGATTAGCAAATGCTGCAAAGTCACTACCGAAGCTTTCAAATGGTGCGAGACCGTTTTCGTCACGCAGCGTTAACCATTCGTCTGAACTAGCTACAGTTTTAACAATGTTCACCCACTCGTTGTATGCATCATCAGACATACCAGGTGGACCATAAAATCCACGCCAGTTACCAGCAACTACGTCATAGCCTTGTGAAACTGCTGTTGGTGCGTCACCTAAGCGAGCAACTGGGTTTGGAGCAAAAACAGCAATTACCTTGATTAAGCCAGCATCTAGGTCACCAAGTACCTCAGATGTATCACCTGTGAAGACTTGTGCACGACCACTCTTAACTTCGATAAGCGCAGGACCGCCACCGTCAAAAGAAACGTAGTTAAAGACTGATAGGTCATCTACACCAGCTTGTCTAGCAGCAAGTAGTGGCTTAATGTGGTCAAAACCACCGACAGCACTACCACCAACAAAAGTAACCATATCAGGAGCAATCTTCATAACACCCATAAGTTCAGCAAGTGTGTTGACTGGATAATCAGCAGCTACTGCTAAAACGCCAAAGTCAGCACCAAGCGCACCAATCCAGCGAATGTCATCAGCAGTCAGACCTGCATACTTGTTTTGAGCTAAGCGAGTTGCTGTAGCTGCACTGGCTGCAACGATTAGGTTGTCATCATCAGTACGTTGTTGTACGACATTTGCCATAGCAACACCACCGCCACCACCAGACATGTTGGTGACTTTCATTGCGCCACTTACTAGACCGAGTTCTTGCATAACTTGTGCACCAGGTACACGGCAGGTAAAGTCCCAACCGCCACCAGGGCTAGCTGGGGCAATACACTCGGTACTGCTTGGTTGAGCAAAGCCAACTGCTGCGAACATAGCAACAACTGCCACTAATAGAATACGTTTCATACTATTTAGACCTCCAATAAAATGTAATCTTGCAGTTCACATTTAAACCCGTAGTATTTTTATTGTCAAATGTGAGTGAAACGCGTTACTGAAAAATATTGTAATTTGATACTTATTTTATACATACCAAGATACATATAAGCAATTGATTTTTGACGACGGAGGTTCTTAAAGATATTGTTTGAAGCAGTTCAAATAGTTGATGCTTGTGGCTTTTAACAACAAAAAAGCGTTTAAATGGGGTATAGAGTATGAGTATATGGAGTATAAGTATATAGGTATCGAAAAAATATGAGGTTGCTTTGCTGGATAAAAATGAAGTTCGCGATATGTAGCGTTTCCACGTAATGTTGACCCATGCCAAATGAGTTCGTTCCTACTCGTTATGAAGCTCGCCAATTCACTGCTGTTGCAGGGAATCGTGGAACTACTTTAAGTCATATCGAGTCATATTAAGTCGAGTAAAACTCGATTATAAACCTTATGTGGGCATTAATTTAACATTTTCTAACACTTATCCTAATAGTTTTTTCTAAAGTTGATATTAGGGGATTCTGTTTAGTAATCCAAACTGATTTTTGGGGGCAAAGGTAATGAGCATAAAGCGTATCAGTATATATCTGATAGGTTTAGTTGGAACTTTTTTACTGTTAACTGCTTGCGGCACAGCTGAAATGGATTCTGGTAAGCCTAATGATTTAACGGTTGAATTAACAACTGAAAGACATGATCTTGTATTTGATATTGAAATTTCTGATCAAGATACAATTGAAGATATAGAAGCTGCGTATAAGGCAAAGGTTGTTGTATGGCAAGCAGAAGCAGGTTTTGCTGTCTTAGCAGGGTCTGAAAGTGAACATTTAGCACAGCAGAATATTTTAGCTGAATCTAATTTGGATTCAATGTCATCTCCTGCACTTGAAGGAGAAGTACATGCTAATGGAGCGTTTGGGGCTGGTGCCTTTGGCGTTGGAGCGTTTGGGGCTGGAGCGTTTGGGGCTGGGGTATTCGGTACAGGTACGTTTGGTACAGGTACCTTCGCTCACGGTGTTAATGAAAGCTATATTCTGAACAATAAAGAAGAATGGAATCAGATTGATTTATTTGAAGCTCACCAAATGGCTACAAATTTAGCAGAGGGTATAAAAATTGCCGTAATCGATACGGGACTTGATCTTGATCATAGTCACCTTCGTAATAATCTAGCCCCTGCTTCTGAATGGATAGACCTAGTAGATGCCGACCGCATACCTGAAGATGAAACAGGTGGCAGTATGTCTGGGCATGGTACTGCCGTTGCCGGTATTATATTGCAGGTTGCGCCGAAGGCAACTATTTTGCCAATAAGAGTTCTTTCGTCTAACGGTCTAGGAGATACGAGTGATGTTGTTGCAGCTATAGCTCATGCTGTTGCTAGTGGTGTAGACATTATAAACCTATCGATAGGAGTAGATGAAAACTCAACAGTAATGAAAAAAATGATACGTTATGCACGAGAAGCAGATGTTTATGTTTTTGCAGCGACAGGGAATAGAAATTTCGCTCGCTCAAATTATCCCGCTGCCCACAGTGAGTGGTCTGGGGTTAAAGGATGGTTATTTGGTGTAGGTAGTGTGAGCTTAAATAATTCGAAATCTCAATTTTCAAATTATGGCACAGGGTTGAGTTTTCATGCACCAGGTGAGGCCATTCATACAATATATCCAGGTGAACTTTGGGTAAATGCTACAGGTACATCTTTTGCCACACCAATTGCTGCGGGTGAAATCGCACTGTTCTTAGGGGAAAAGGGAAACCGAAATCTGAATATTGCTACAACAATTAATGCTAGTTTGTCGAATTTAGTTGATAATAGCCATGGTTTTCTTAGTGCTAAAAAACTATTAGCCAATTTATTCTAAGATGATTGAAAAAGCACTAGTTTAGAAAGCACTGATGTAAAAAGTACAGTAGACAATAATGATTAGTTTAAAATTTGTTTTATAGGTGTACTCTACTAGTATCATATCAAGACTGAATTGATGAATACTTTTACCTTTGTCATTAAATACACCCCAACCTTATTTTAGATAAAGTAAGGAGCTATTGAAAACATAAGTACGTAGGCAAAACTAAATTATATATCTTGAATATATACTAAACCTGTACAGGACGGCATATCTAGCACATTAAGACTTAGGGTTTAGTGAAACATAATTTTGACCTGGTACTTACATCATTTTACATGGCGTTTCCACGTAATGTTGACCCATGCTAAATGAGTTCATTCCTACTCGTTACGAAGCTCGTCGATTAACTGACTTAGGTCAGTTAATCGTGGAAGAGCTTACAGTTGACGCAATACTAGTTTTAGAATAATTCTTTTGTCTTTAAATGTAATTTTAGTTTAGTAGTAACTTTGGTAGCAATAATGAATCTGACTGATACTCAATCACTAACAACTGGAACATATGCTGATACAGCAGTAATGATGTCCTTGGGGTATCACAAGACCTTTCAAAACGGTACTAATTGTTTTGAAGATGGTGACTATGATAATGCAATTACACATTTTCTTGAGGCTTTGGACTTAACTGTTGAACATCGTCGCAAGGACTTTCAACTACTTTGTCATGATCAGTTATCGCATTGTTATTTTCGGAAGTATGAATTTGACTCGATGCTTAATCATGCGACAGAAGCATATAGGCTTAGTAGAGTTTTGGAAAGCAGTGACTTAAAAGTTACTGCTCTAAATCGTATTGGTATTGCCTATGGTTCTTTTGGTATCAATGAAGAAGCACTCAAATACTTCCTTGAAAGTGTGGCTTTAGCCGAAAAAAATAACCACCAAGATTTATCTATTATATATAACAATATTAGTGTCATATATCATCATTTGGGTAATTTGTATGGATCGCTCCCTTATTTGGAAAAGGGATTAGAACTTGCAATTAAAAGCGATCAAAAGTCTCACCAGTTAACTTGCCTATGCAACTTTGGAGAGCGCTATACCGAACTAGGACGATATAAAGAGGCGTTACAGTACTTGCGTCAAGCATTAACATTGGTTAAGACCTTTGACGAGTCAAATATCATTATTGTAACCATTTATGAAAATATAGGTGATTGTTTATATCAACAAGAGAAGCTCGAGCTAGCGATTAAAAGCTATCACATGGGGTTACGTGAATTGCAATTGCGACCAAACAATCATTTAAAGTCGGAGATTCTTTTCAGTCTTTCAAAAGCCTATACCAAAAGGGGAGAGTTAGCTGTAGCAGCAAAACATCTTGAGATTGCGCTTTCTTGTGCAAATACAAGTAATAATCTCAAAACTAAATTTGCAATCCATAAAGCTTTAAGTGATATTTATAAAAGTAGCGGAGATTTTAAAAAAGCGTTGTATCATTTTGAGGATTTTCATAATACGCGTGAGATGGTGCATGATGAAGATGCAAAAAATCGTCTTCAAGGTATGATGCTTAAATTTGATGTAGAGCGTGTACAAAAAGAAAAGGAACTAGCCGAAAAAGAGCAAGAGTTAGCTGAACTTAAATATGTTGAATTAGCTGAATTAAATGAAAAACTTGATAAGTTGAGTAAGTTGGATTCACTTACACAGGTTAGTAATCGAAGGCATTTAAATGATTATCTTTCATCTGAATATTTCAAGGCGAAAGAGTTATATCGTTCGATTAGTGTAATAATGTGTGATGTAGATTTCTTTAAAAGAATAAATGATAAGTATTCACATGCTGTTGGCGATTCAGTCCTAGTTAGCATAGCCAAACTTTTCAAAGAAAATATGCGGCAAGATGATTTAGTAGCTCGATATGGTGGTGAAGAATTCGCAATCGTTTTTCCACAGGTAAAGCTGCCCAATGCAATCAAAATAGCAGAAAAGTTAAGAAGCCTTGTTGAGCAGTATCCGTGGCATACTATTCAAGAAGGTTTAAAAGTGACCATAAGCATAGGTGTGGCTAGCGGTACTAAATTTCCTACTTATGAGAAGCTATTAGCACAAGCTGACGCTAAACTATATGAGGCAAAAGAAAATGGCAGAAATCAAGTAAAACATTAATGAAACGCTAAAGCTCTTCCACGATTAACTGACCTAAGTCAGTTAATCGTGGAGCTTCGTAACGAGTAGGAACGAACTCATTTAGTATGGGTCAACATTACGTGGAAACGCTACTAAAATGAAACACTGGAATGAAACACTGCAATGAAACACTGAGTAGAACTAATCTTTGGTTAATGTTTGAAATAATACGTACAAAAGACAAATTTCTTCGAAGTATTTCTTTGAAGTAGAAGTATTCTGCACTAGTCCATTAAAAAATAACTTGTTATGGTATTTGCCATGCAACTACTTAGTAAACCACCTGCAACACTTGCACTTGAAGATGGCACAGTTTATTACGGCTATGCTTTTGGTTATGCAGGTAAGAGCTTAGGCGAGGTCGTTTTTAATACCTCAATGACTGGATATCAGGAAATTCTTACTGATCCTAGTTATAACGGACAAATTGTAACGATGACATATCCACACATTGGTAACTATGGTGTGAGTGTTTATGATATGGAATCAAATCAGCCCTATGCACGTGGCTTTATTGTACGTGAATTCAGTCGTTCGAAAAGTAATTTTCGAGCTAATCAAGATTTACAAAGTTTTATGGAGCAATATCGGATTGTTGGTATTGAAGGTATAGATACTAGAGCCTTGACAAGACGTTTGCGAGCAGGCGGTGTTGTTAAAGGTTTGATTTATCATGGACAGACGGATAAAGCCTTAGAGTCTGAGTTAGTCGAAGAAGTAAAAAGTTATCCAGATATAGATGGGCGTGACATGACACCAGAGGTCACCACGCCATTGCCTTATGCTCGTCCTCGTTTTGAAGATCATCCACGTGTGGTAGTCATGGATTTTGGTATCAAGCACTCGATTGTTTACAAGCTCGAGCAAGCAGGCGCAGAAGTCATTGTCGTACCAGCAAAAACGTCCCCTGCACAAATCATGGCCTTAGATCCACAAGGTTTAGTTTTGTCAAATGGTCCAGGTGATCCTGATGGACCTAAATATGCACATGATGCTGCCTGGCAAATGCTTGGTTTATTGCCAACTTATGGTATTTGCTTGGGTCACCAGATTTTAGGCTTAGCAGTGGGTGGAAAAACCTTTAAGCTAAAGCATGGTCATCATGGTGCAAATACACCTGTGAAGAACTTGCTGACAGGTGAAGTGGAAATTACAAGTCAGAACCATAACTATGCTGTAGACATAGAGAGTATGCCTAAAGGGCAGTTTGAAGCTACACACATCAACCTCAATGACGGTACTTTAGAAGGTATGAAACATGTTCGTTATCCTGTTTTTAGCGTGCAGTATCATCCAGAAGCTAGCCCAGGACCACATGATGCAAGCTACTTATTTAACCGTTTTATTGAAGAGGTTAAACGCTTTTCTAATGTTGATGGTTTGGTTGTCCAATAAAGTTAGTACTAGATAGATTGGAGTGTCTAGAATAGTTGTGTTTTTCTTGTGTATTCTTTTGTGCTTTTCTCGTGCTTTTTTAAAAGCGCCAAACAAGTAATTATACACAGTGAATGAATAAAAATGCATCGTTTCAAATATTCTAATTCTATTGCTTTATCTTGTTCTGTCTTGTTCTGATAGATTTTAAAGGGCTTTACAGGTGAGTAAAAAATAGGTTAGAGTGTGAGTCGAATTTAACGTCAATTTTATTGGGTGTGGTTCATAGAACATTGAAACATATTGAATTGGAAGAACACCTTTAAGTTACCTATACTCTTATGTGAGAGCGCAGTAGATATGTTGAGAGTACATTTGACAGTACAATGTCATGTAAGAGCACAGTACCTTCTGAAGGGAATTTCTTGTTCGAAGTCTTTTTTCAAGGTTACCTTTGGTTGAAATAATTATACATCATCGTTAATTAGGGATGTTAATTAAGCATTATTAAAGGTTGTTTGAATCTAAACAGTTCATTTTAGGTGTTTTAACTAGAATGAGAATTTACTAGAATGAGAATTTTCCAAGTTTTTTTGTTCTTCATATTTTAAGTTTATGTATGTATTTTGATTGAATATCAGGTCATAGATAGATTTGATTAGGGAAACTGAAATTAATAGTAGTTATTTCAGAATCAAAGCTGTCTTTTTATGTATAGAAGTAGTGTTAGTGAGGTGAACAGGTCTTGTTACGTACGTCCTGTAGTGATGAAAGTTACGTAATTTACAAAGCGTCAGTTGATAAAGCGTCTACGCTAAATGGTTCAAAAAATAGCAGGTCTAAAGATGCCAAGAAGAGTGGTAGATTAAGACGTTGTTTTTACGACTCTAGTCCTTCTTTTAAGTTTGTTCTAACAGTTATAGTGCTTAGCTTTTGCCTTTTATTTGGGTATGCTTTTGCAGAAAGTGTTGCAGAGACTAAGTTTCAGGAAATAGAAGTACAATGGGGTGATTCAGTAAGTGAAATCGCTGAACACTATGGTATTTCTCAGGCTGAGCTTGTAAGGCTTAATAACCTAACAAGCACTAGAATTATGTTGGGGCAAAAGATACGTGTGCCTGTAATGGATTTGGAGATGCTTGAGGCTCGAGCTAAGGCAAGTGCTGAGAGCCTTTTGACAGAGCAAAGTGATTATGACTACCTGCCATTAGTCGTTGTTCAAGAAAATGATAGTCTCAGTAGTATTGCAGCTACATATGGTATGAGCTTGAGTGATATTCGATCACTCAATAATCTCTCTTCTGCACGTGTAGAAGTAGGACAATACCTAATTGTCAATAGGAACTTGTTGCAGATTGATGATGTTGAGCTGATTACAGTAGCACAAGGTCAAAAACTAAGTGATATAGCTGCAAGTCGTAATGTTAGCCTTCGTTCACTAATGGATTTGAATAATTTATCGAGTCCTCGACTTGTTGAGGGGCAAAAGCTAATTGTTGCAGATACCTCTGCTTTAGTTAGTGTTGAATCTGAAGGAAACACTGTACCTGGATTGTCGGTTGCTGCTAATGAAGCAACCGGTTTATTTTTGCAATCTGAACTTGAAACGGTAATTGTTCAACCAAAAGATACACTGGATGCGATTGCTGCTGAGTTTGGACAATCTGTTGAACATGTGATGGCACTTAACCATCTTGCGTCGATAGATTTACAGGTTGGAGATGTTCTTTTCGTTAATCCTAATCGTAGCCTCGAAGTCGATGGTGAGCTGCAGTACTTCACAGTTCGGCGTGGTGATTCACTTGATGCGATTGCGAAACGCTACGATACTACTGTTAATGCCTTAATGCGTGTAAATAATCTTAGCGGACATAGGATTTTTGCTGGCGATCGTTTACGTTTACCCTATAATGTAAATGGAGATCTTATTGCATCGGTTACTGAAGAGGAAATGCCAGAAACATATACTGTTCGATCTGGTGATACCTTGTATAACATTGCCTATGCCTATGGTATGTCGATTGATACGCTGATTGCGTTTAATAACTTATATGGTTCGACTATACATCCGGGTCAAACATTGTATCTTGCTGCTACTGATAAGGTTCCAGCACCTGAACCGTTAATATATGCAGTTCGTAAAGGAGATACGCTTAGTTCAATCGCTAGTCGATACGGTGTTTCCATTGACGAAATTGCTTCTTTTAATAGTATCTCGCCAACAGGCATTTTATCTATTGGTTATAATTTAAATATTCCAGAACACTATGCACGAGAACTGTTAGCAAGCTCATCACAAGCGGATCAAGGCGCAAGTGCTGTGGCTACCTATACGGTACAAAAGGGCGATACGCTTATAGCGATTGCACAGCGTTATAGAACTTCAGTTGATAGTATTGCTGCTGGAAATCGAATTCGAGGTTCATATATTAGGGCTGGACAGGTGTTACAAGTACCGTCGGCTAACGATGTATTAGCTGCCACGTCTAGCTTTCAACAGCGTTCTAGTGATTCAAAAATTTCTTGGCCTATAAGGGGCACAATCACATCTAATTTTGGTTGGCGTAGCTTAGTGGTTAATGGTAAAAACCTTCGCAATCATACAGGGATGGATATCGATGGTCATACAGGTGATTTCATCCATTCTGCTGTAGGTGGTAAAGTTACTTTTAGCGGGTGGCAAGGTGGTTATGGCAACCTTGTAGTTGTGACAAATGGCAATATGGAAACATATTATGCTCACGCTTCAGAGTTACTTGTACAAACAGGTGAAACTGTTGTTGAAGGTCAAAGAATAGCTCGAGTTGGTGCTTCGGGTATGGCAACTGGTTCTCATTTGCATTTTGAAGTTCGAATTAATGGTGTTGCTCAAGACCCTGCTTTCTTCTTAGATTAAGAAATGGAAATTTAGGAATTTAGTATCTTAAACTTTTTCAGTTATGTGGAAGTTAACCCTAAGGTTTTAGGTAAAGCAAAATTGAAGACGCTGTATCAGAATTTTGATGCAGCGTCTTTGCTCATGTGTTTTTGTTGATGTAGTGTACTTGAAAGTTTTAGGATTGCCCTTCTGCACGTATCTTTCAGATTAATTGAGGGTAAACAAAAGTAGATATTTATGAGGATTTTGCATCTAGTTTTTGCAGGCATTTTACGCTAAACTTCAGAAAGAACCTAGGAGACTTATAGCGTGCGCTTGGTAGTTGTTGGCGATATTCATACACAAGATAAAAAAATGTGGAAAATTCTCAAAGAAGCTGGATTATCTACTGATGATAAGCAACCAAGCGATTTGATGCTTAGCGGCAAGGTTAAACTTGTTTTGCTTGGTGATTTATTTCACGCTAAGAGTCGTCAGCGCTATAGTGATATTGTTGATGGTGAACATTATGATGAATATAACCCTGATCATGTCAGGAGATCTGAAGAATATCACGAACAACTTCTCAATGAATTAAAAACATTTTATGATTTAGTACCTGATGGCGATATGGTTATCCTTATGGGCAATCATGATTTTAATGCTGTTAGCTATGATCAAGGACCATTGCGTACAGATGATATTGCTCATTTTGAATGGAAGCAAGGTAATGAACTTGACCCTGACTTACGAGAATGGGTTGAATCTTGGCCTTATGAATACGTTTGCGAGGGGATTCATTTTGCACATGTTGGTCCCCATGTAGAACATAACACCTACGATGATGCATTTTACTTACAGAATCGTCGTCGATGGATTTATGAGGATAAGGATTTTTTTGAAGATAGTGAACATAAGTTTGGCGTTTATGGGCATACCCCTGTGCGCGGAGGTGTAAACTTAGCTTCTCGTGGACGTGCAATTTTACTAGATACAAATGGGCATGGGGAAGAGTATGTTTATCTAGATATTGAAGTTGGTCAAGATGAGTATCGTTTGCGTATGCATGGTCTATTCTTTGATGAATT
>CALDTA010000105.1:0-3077 GCA_937924455.1 uncultured Deinococcales bacterium | reverse complement strand
GGTCAGGTGGTCATCGAGCAATTTGAAAACGAACGTGATTTAGACGACGTAGACATGGAAGCTGCAAAGGCAAAATATAATAAAGCCTACGAAGAAGGCAAAGACATCACCGAAAAAATCAAACAAGAAGAATTTAAACAAGCGCAAGAAGATGAAAGTTTTAGCAACACAACTTCTGAATCACAGGAAGCTTCGCAAACTGCTTCAGCAACTACTATTCAAAGTGAAGACATCTTCGAAAAGATAGAAAAGCTTGGTGCACTCAAAGAAAAAGGTCTCATCAGTGATGAAGAATTTAATACCCAAAAAACCAAGCTTTTAAGTAGACTTTAAGAAAGTGCTTGCTAATCTAAAGATTAGCCTACAATTGAATGTACAAAGAATTGAATGTAAAAAGAGAGGTCATATTGAACGTACATAGACTATCACTCATACTTATTATTTCTCTGGTTACAGCACTATTAAGTGCCTGTGCAGTATCAATGCCAATTACGGTTGAATCTGTAAGCACTTCGCCAGAGCTATCATTTTCGGTCTTTGCAAAAGATTTATCTATTGCCCAAGGTACAACACAAAGCGTGTCTATTGATATGAGTGGAACTAATGTTAAGTCTTTTCGTTTGAATATTTTGATATATCAAAGCGATGACCCTGAAGCCGTAAGCGATATCTCGGTTGAACTCAAGTCTCCCCCAGAAGAATTACGCTGTATTGGTCAGGTGGGCTCGAGCCTAACTTGTATTAACAACGGACCTATTGAATCATTCAATTTCGAAAATCTTGAAATCGAGTTTAGCGTACCGCCTAGCGAAAACGTTGGCATGTGGGATGTATCGTTTATGGCAGCGGTATGGGACACAGAAATCCCAAACGAAAATAGTGAAAATGCGACGTCAACCTTAACTGACACTTTGACGGTCACAACTGCCACAACTGGACATATAGCACTCAGCAATAACAGGTATCGCTAACTCTCTATATTCTCCCAAACAATCAACGCAGCTTTATTATCGCAAGAAGCATCCTCTACATAGTTTTGGATGATGCCTCTTACTTGAAAACCACGCCTAAGCTGTACACTCAATGTCGCATCAAAAATCTCACCAGCCACAACTTTAGCAACATAGTCTTCTACACTGAGCGAAGCTTTATACTCCCCATAACCAATCAACATCCCCCCTGCTACATGCCCCTTGAGGTTCAAACGCTTTGCTAAATCGTGCCTAGCAGCATACATCAACTTACTAATACCTTGACCTCTATGGTCAGGATGCACACCAATATCTGCACCATATAGCCATTGCCCATTTGGATTGTGATTGCCTAGCCAGTTACCATCTACGATGTCTATGTAGCGGTGTTCGTAGTGTTCAAAATCCATATCAATTCTGAAATCAGTTGAACAAGCCACAACCTTGCCTGCTTCATCACCAGAAATCTTAATAGCAGCAAACTGTCCTTCAGGGAAAACTTCTACATGTCTTTTATAATGATCAGCAGTTATGAGTTCATCAGGACTCAAGGTTGGGAAACTGGCTTGTTGAATAGCTTCAAGTTCTTGCGCCATTTCAACAGTACTATTAACAACTTTGTAAGTCATATTAAAAGTATAGCGCATAAAAAAAGAGGCACATCAAATGGTGCCTCTTAAAGTAGTTCTGCTAGTAATTTACATTTACAATTTTGGGGATACCTGAACTAACGTGTTTTTGAACGCTAGTGAAAAAACCGCAAAGGTGCATCTATCAGTCATCTATTTCCCAAAATCTAAATTTTTCGTCAGCATAAATGCTAACGCACTAATTATCTAGACTTGATTTGTGTCCAGATAAGGTCATACAGTTCTAAATTCTCAACATCCAAAGTATAGCTAAGTCTATCTTGCTCTTCCTGACTCAAGTAAATCACAGGGTCATCAAGAATCTCTTGATCAATAAATTCCCTAGCAGCTTCATTTGGTGATGGATAGTAAACCCAATTCGTCAATTGTCCACCAATTTCTGCATCAAGAATATAATTCATGAACTTGTGTGCCAATTCAGGGTTAGGCGCATCTGTAAGTAGGGTCATTGAATCTACCCAAATCTCAGCACCCTCCGAAGGAATAACATACTTGATGTTTTCATTCTCAGCAGCAGCTTGACCAGCATCACCCGTATAAACCATAGCGTACTGTGCTTCACCACTGATTAGGAATTCAGAAGCTTTAACAGAACCATAGAAACCAAGGCTACGATCTTTTGCATCAATCAAAAGGTCTTTAGCTTCGATTAGCTCTTCTGGCTTTTCACTGTTATAGTCATAGCCTAAGTAAAGAAGCGCAGCACCAACAACTGGACGAACATCATCTACAAGTGCAAAGGTTGCAGTACTGTCAGAATCAAAAAGAACATCCCAAGATGTTGGTGGCTCATCTACCAAGTCTGCACGGTAAGCTAAAGCAGTTGTACCCCACTGATACGCAGCACTATATTGGTTACCTGGATCAAACCCTGGGTTAATAAATTTCGGATTTAAGTTGCTAAGGTTTGGCAACATGTCATGGTTAAGCTCTTGCAACATACCTTGCTCAGCAAAAACAGGAATCGCATAGTTCGTAATAACAGCAATGTCATAAAGACCAAGGCTACCCGCTTGCAATTTACCAAGTGCTTCTTCGTTACTCTCGAATAAATCAACCACAACTTCAGCATCAAACTCTTCTTCAAACTGCGTGATGATATCTGGGTCAATATACTCAGGCCATGTAAAGAAGTTTAGCTTGTTGCTCTGTGCAAATGCACTGCTAATCAGCAACGCTGCAACAAGAGTAAAAACGAGGGAGAAAGTTTTTTTCATTTTGACCTCCAAAGTCAACTGGCATAGCATCATTGTGTAAGGGATGGCTGATAACCAGATAAATGATTAGATTTTTAAACCTGAATTAGTTTAACAAATTTTTATGACAATTTGTTCCAAATATTCTGTAAAAGATGTAAAAAGTCCAAACTACTTTAGTCGCTCTGTTTACTAGACCTTGTTTGAATCCAGTTTGATAGCAATAGCAAAATAACTGTAACTACAATAATAATGGTTGA
>CALDTA010000104.1:0-7009 GCA_937924455.1 uncultured Deinococcales bacterium | reverse complement strand
TTTTATACTAAACTATAATGCTAAATCACAATCTAAATTTACATTTTTAAGGAGTCCACAAATATCAATGGTTAGGACAGCTTTTGAGTTCAGTAATTCTTGTGAAATAAGGCTTTCTAGTTATACAGAAGACTTTTTTGCAAGTTAGGGTTGGGGCTAAGTTGAATTAAATTCGAGTATATTTTACATCCAAATAGCCTAATTAACCAGAAACGTCGTCACAGACGCAAATCACCTTAAAGAGCTAGATAAATTTCAGTTGTAATACTTGTCCTAACCATTGAAATATATGAAGCAAAAAAAAGTTTTCATTAGTGTGGGAGCAACAACAAATGAAATATAAGAAACTTTTGTTAAAGCAGTTGAAGAACGCTTGAAGAGTGAAAATCTAATACCACATACGGTTGGTAGAAATACCTTTAATGTCGATGCTCCATTAAAAACCATATCTGAAACCATGGATCAATGTTCTGGTACAGTCGTTACGGAGTATTAGCAAGTTGGAAAGAAAAAGTCGCTAGCTCAAAAACCAAGCAAAAGAGAAATATGGCAGAACTCGTAGGTAAAGCTCTTCCACGATTAACTGACCTAAGTCAGTTAATCGGCGATACAGATGTCTGTGAAAACCACACAGCGCGAGTAGGAACGAACTCATTTAGCATGGGTCAACATTAGGTGGAAACGCTATTAGTATCAGTTCATTCAGCAGTATCAGTTCATTCAATAGAGATGAACCCTACTGTGAGGCGCAATCCGCTTCGTGTTACTATTTAAGTACAAGTGCATAGAACATAAAGGTATCGAATAGAAAGTTCTTAAAAGCCTTTCTATATCGATAGTCTTCTCTTTTATGCCTAATTTTTATTTTATTGATTGTTCAATTTTTTTGGAGCCACTATGAGTTTAGGCTGGACGGTATTTTCTGGATTTATACTTGCAGCACTTGCACCCTTCATCCACCGATTTACTAAAAACGCAACAGGCTGGCTATTATCACTATTACCTCTTGGTATAGCTGGCTATCTTTTTTTTAATTTTTTTGATTCTGTCACACAAGGTAAAGCCATTGCTACATCTATTCCCTATTTTAGTGACCTTGGCGTAAATCTAAGCTTTTACCTAGATGGTTTAAGCCTCATGTTTGCACTGCTTATCAGTGTCTTTGGCTTTTTTATCATCATCTATGCTGGAGGCTACCTCAAGGGTGATGCACACTTAGGACGCTTCTACATGTACCTACTGATGTTCATGGCGTCCATGCTTGGTGTGGTTTTAGCATCTAACCTAATTGCCTTATTTATCTTTTGGGAACTCACAAGCATTAGCTCCTTCTTTCTTATTAGTTATAAACACAACTATGCTTCAGCGAGAAAATCGGCACAGCAAGCTTTAGTCATCACAGGTTTAGGTGGCTTAGCACTGCTGGCGGGCTTCATCCTCATAGGTCTACAAACGGGAACTTACGAACTAACTGAACTACTTCAGAGTCCTGAAGTTTTACAAGAGTTTTCATTCTTTCCTATTTTGCTTATTTTTCTACTACTTGGCGCATTTACCAAAAGCGCACAGTGGCCTTTTCATGTCTGGCTCCCGAATGCAATGGAAGCGCCTACGCCTGTTTCAGCCTATCTGCACTCAGCAACGATGGTTAAGGCTGGCATCTATTTATTAGCTCGCTTCTCCCCATTCATGGAAGGTGTTGAAGTTTGGCAATACGTGCTGATGAGCTTTGGTGCGCTCACTGCACTCATGGCTTCACTGCTTGCACTCAAGAGTAGTGACCTCAAGCAAATTCTGGCCTACTCAACACTTATTGCACTTGGCACACTGACCTTGCTCATCGGCATTGGTACAGAAAAAGCCTTTAAAGCTGCGATGGTCTTTTTGCTAGCGCACTCACTCTATAAAGGCGCACTTTTCATGGCTGCTGGTGCAATCGATCACGAAGCAGGCACACGAGATATCCGCAAACTTGGTGGCTTAATTGGCAAAATGCCAATCACTTTCCTAGCTGTCTTAGCAGCAGGGATTTCTATGGCAGGCTTACCACCAGCTTTTGGTTTTATTGGTAAAGAGCTAAGTTATAAAGCTTTGCTCACAAAAGAGATGGTTTTTGTCATTGCTGCCGTACTAACAAATATCGGACTCTTTGCTGCTTCTTGGGTTGTTATCACCAAACCATTTTTTGGAAAACTCAAAGCTGCTAAAGACCATGTCCATGAAGCACCAGTCAGTATGCTACTTGGTCCAGTTATTTTAGCAACAAGCTGTATTGTATTTGGCTTCTTCCCAGGATGGTTTGATGGACTTATTACTTCAGCACAAAATAGTTTACTTCCAGTAGATGGTAAAAAAGTTCATTTACACCTGTTACCAGAAACATTCTCTGACCCTGCATTTATTTTAAGTGCTATTACCGTTGGTTCAGGCGCACTTGTTTTCTTTTTGTGGCGACCTGTCTTTGAAGGGCTTAACAGCCTAGTACCAAGACTAGATATCGGTCCTGCCAAGTGGTACGACTGGGCACTTCAAGACTTACAGCGTGTTGCTAAGTGGCAAACTAAACTGATTCAAACAGGTAATCTTCGCAATGACTTGCGTTACACTTTTATAGTTGTATTTGCACTGATTATCTATGCGATTTTTAGAAATAATCTTATACCAACAGCAGATACTTGGAATTTTTCTGGACTCGCAATCTATGATTTCATCCTCTTCTTTTTAATGCTTGGTGGTGCCTTTGCTGCTGTTAATGCACGCACAAGACTAAGTGCTATTACGGCACTCGGTGCGGTTGGCTTTAGCGTAGCTTTGGTGTTCATTGTGTATGCTGCACCTGACCTTGCGCTAACGCAGTTCATGATTGAAACGCTTGTTGTGATTATTATTGCGCTTGTTGTGATTCGTTTACCAGCCTTTAACCTTGAAGAACGGTCTACTCAGACTGAACGTTTTAGAGATAGCATCATTGCTGGTGTTTCTGGAGTTAGCATCACTGTGATTATGCTAGCTGTCCTATCTAACCCACTCAATACCAACTTAAGTGAATACTTCGCAGCACAAAGTGTGCCAGGGGGTAAGGGACACAATATTGTGAATGTTATTTTGGTTGATTTTCGTGGCATAGATACTATGGGTGAAATCAGCGTTTTGGCTGTTGCTGCCATGGGCGTTTACGCTCTTCTTAAATATAGAAAACCTAAAGAGCCTGAACTGACTGAAGATACGAATGAGTCTAATGGGGAGGGACAAGCATGATTTTAAATTCAATTATTTTGCAAACTGCAACCCGTTTGCTTATATCTTTGCTGCTACTACTATCCATCTGGATACTTTTAAGAGGGCATAACCTTCCTGGTGGTGGTTTCATCGGTGGACTAGTTGGTGCTAGTGCTTGTGCGCTGTATACGATTGCTTACGGTGTGACTAAGGCGAAGGAAGCGTTGAGGCTCGAGCCCCGCCTAATGATCGGTCTAGGTCTAGTCGTTGCTGTCCTCAGCGGATTTATAGCTCTCCCTTTTGGCGATGCTTTCCTTGCTGGTGAGTGGCTAAAGTTCTACATCTTTGGTGAAGAAGTCAAAATCGGCACACCAACCATTTTTGACATTGGTGTTTATTTTGTAGTCATTGGTGTAACCCTAGCCATGATATTTGCACTAGAAGAAATTAATGTGGAGTACGAAACTGCCAATGATTTAGCTAATGACCTAGCTAACGATATTGCAACTACTGATATTAAAACTAGCAGTGACGAGGTGACTAGCTAATGGAAAGTCTACTGTCTATCGCCGTTGGTGTTCTCTTTGCTTCAGGCATTTACATGATGCTCCGTAGAAACCTAATTAAATTTATATTTGGTTTTATTTTAATGGGTAATGGTATCAATCTGCTCATCTTCACAGTTGGTCGTTTAACCAAAGGCAATCCGCCTTTAGTTCCTGAAGATGCCTATACTATGGAAGGTGCAGTCATCACAAACTTTGCCAACCCTCTACCTCAAGCGCTTATTCTTACAGCTATTGTGATTGGGTTTGGTTTTGTAGCTTTCTCACTAGTACTTCTCTATAGAACCTATACAGTCGAAAATACTTTAGATACAGATAAACTTCAAGAAGATGTTTTACCAGAGGTGATTGTATGAATCCACTTCTTACAAAATGGCTGGTGCTCCTACCTATTCTGATTCCCTTTGTTAGCGGTAGTTTTTTACTACTCTTCAGAAGACAAGTCACAGAAAATAGTCAAAATTTACAACGCCAGCGCAATATTGGTATTTTTACTGGTGTTTTACAACTTATTGCTGCGCTTCTTTTATTTCAACAAGTCTTGACACATGGCATACTCAATGTGCAATCTGGCAACTGGCCTGTACCCTTTGGCATCAGCTTTGTTGCCGATGGTCTTGGTAGCCTCATGGTGTTAATCGTTGCTGCAATGGCACTCGCTGTAAATGTCTTTGGACTCAGCGACATTACCGAAAGTAGACAAAACTTTTCTTTTCAAGCCATCTACCTATTCCTAATTGCTGCTCTAAGCGGCGCATTCTTAACAGGTGATTTATTCAACCTCTATGTATGGTTTGAAATTCTTTTGATTAGCTCTTTTGTCTTACTATCACTTGGTAACGAACGTATGCAGTTACGTGGTGCAGTAAATTATGTCCTTATCAACCTAGTGGCTTCGTCACTCTTCTTAGCAGCAACAGGCTTGCTTTATGGTCACACAGGTACACTCAACATGGCAGATATTGCAGTGCGTTTGAGTGAAGTACCAACGGGTATCACTAACGTACTCGCAATTCTATTTTTAGTAGCTTTCGGCATGAAAGCAGCACTCTTCCCACTTTTCTTTTGGCTACCCCCTGCCTACCCTGCACCACCTGTTGCTATTAGTGCAATCTTTGCAGGCTTGCTCACCAAAGTGGGCGTTTACGCTCTTATTCGTGTCTTTACCATGTTTTTTGTTTATGACATCGAATTCACACACACCATTTTGTTGTGGCTATCAGGGCTAACCATCATAGTCGGCGTACTTTCCGCCATTGTACAAGACGATATTCGCAAAATAATTTCCTTCCACCTGATTGCTCAAGTAGGGTATATGATTGCTGGTTTAGCTTTCTATACTGACTTAGGCTTGCGAGCAACAATCTTTTACTTTATTGAAGATATTGTGGTGATGACCAACCTCTTTTTACTAGCAGGTCTAATTGCTCGCTATGGTGGTAGTTTTAAGCTAAGTCAACTTGGCAACCTTTACAGGGATAGACCTTACCTAGCGATTCTCTTTGCCCTCTCTGCCTTTTCACTTGGTGGCATACCGCCCCTATCAGGCTTTTGGGCAAAACTGATGATTATTCAAGCTAGCTTTGACAAAGGGCAATTACTCTTTACACTCATCCTACTTTTTGGTGCTTTTGTAACACTCTTTTCAATGGCAAGAATCTGGCGAGAAGCTTTTCTTAAAAAGACTGATGAAGCCTACGAACACTATGCACAACAACCAGAACTATTTGATGGCACTGCCAGCAGTAGACGAAATCTCTATACACCTGTGATTGCACTTACTGCACTAACGCTAGTCATTAGTTTCTTTCCGCAACCTTTTTATAGATTTTCTGCGAATGTATCTGCTGAGCTTTTAGAACCAAGTCGCTACATCAACCATATGTTCAGTGAAGCAAACACAAAGAGTCCTTTTGCTGATAAATATGCTGAAGACACAAAAAGCGATAAAACTAAAGAAAGCAACGAGACTAAAGAAGGAGATAGCGAATGATTCGAGCACTTAGCTTAAACCTCATTTTGGCAATAGGTTGGGCAGCCTTATCTGGCACATTTTCTGGCATCAACCTTCTGATTGGCTTCATCATGGGTATGCTCGTCCTTTGGCTAGCAGGTAATGCCCTTGGTACCAAAGACTACACAGGTGGTGTTTGGAAAACGGTCAGCTACATTATTTTCTTTTTGAGAGAGCTTTTTCTATCGAGTTTTAAAGTTGCGTGGGAAGTCATCACACCAGATAGCAACATTCGACCAGGAGTAATCGGTGTTGAGCTAGATGATGACTTAAACGACGCACAAGCAACTTTGCTTGCAAATACAATCACACTAACACCAGGCACACTCAGTCTAGACATAATCGAAGATGAAGAAAGCAAAAAACGAACGCTATACATTCATGCCATGTACATCGATGATCCCGAAGACCTCAAACGAGAAATCAAAGAGGAATTTGAAAGTAGAGCAAAGGGGTTGTTAAAAGGTGCTTGAGCAAATTCTACAAAACATCATTATGCTAAGCTTCATTGTCTTAGCAATAGCTTTCCTACTCGTTTTGATTCGTTTAGTCCGTGGTCCAAGCTTGCCTGACCGAGTTATTGCACTAGATATACTCGGTGTATTATCCATAGTCTTTATTGCTATTTATAGCATCTACACCGATCAATCCGTTTTCCTAGATGCTGCTATTGGTCTAGCGCTTGTAGCCTTTCTTGGCACAGTTGCCTTTGCACGATTTGTTGAGGTTAGTGGGCAGGGTTTAGGGAAAAGCGGTTCTGATTATGACGACCGTACTAAAACTAGTAAGGCAAAAACTCAGGAGGCTAAGCAATGACCAGCATAATTAATTCCATACTCCTACTCATGGGTATGTTTTTTATACTTGTTGCAGCTATTGGTCTACTGCGTATGCCTGATTTAATGATTCGGATGCACGCAGCAACCAAAGCAGGCACTGTTGGTGCAGGTTTCATCATGCTGGCTGTTGCCAATCACTTTGGTGAGCTTGCTGTCGTGATTAAAGCTGTTCTAATTATACTTTTCTTACTTGGTACTGCGCCTGTTGCGTCTCACTTGATTGGGCGAGCTGCTTACAAAATTGGTATTCAACTCTATGAAAAGACCAAAATTGATGAATTAGACGAGCACTATGACCGTGAAGCAAATAGTTTGTCACGTAGTCAGGGTGATTTGTATGATCCTGTTAGGTTTTTTGGTAGACGGAATCC
>CALDTA010000103.1:0-10113 GCA_937924455.1 uncultured Deinococcales bacterium | reverse complement strand
CGCAGCTAAACTACGTTCCAAGTAACTAATACTCTCTGCCTGAATCAGGAGTGCATCTTGATAGCGTTCATGTAAGTGTTTGCGTTGTTTTTTAGCGGCAACTAAAAGTGAGCTGGCACTACTACCTTTGGCAAGTTCTTCGGAAATCAATTGAAGTTGGGCACGAAATTTATGCATTTCGGACCATTCAACATAAAGCTTATACGGCTCGATCCAAGCTTCATATTTCGCAAGTTGCTCTGACTGCTTTTGCAACTTTTGCTCTATAGATTGTTTCTCTTTACTTGCCATAGCTTAGTTAACTTCTAAAGATACAAAGTACCTTATTACTCTCTTCAAAAAGGTTTTATAGCAGATAGATAGTTTGTGTTAGATAAATACTTTAGGCTAAACAACAAAATAGTCTTGTTTTGAAGGTAATTTCACAAATGTAAAATAGCCGCTTCTTTATTTCAGTCTTTACAATTTTATTCTTTACGGTTTTATTCTTTACGGTTTTATGGTCTACATAGCTAGTTTAAAATCAACCACCCAAGCAAACCATAACTTTAGAAAGCTTAGGAATGTATCAGTACCCTTGTAGCTACTAATCCAATATCCAATCTAAAGTTATGGCATACCCCACAAAACTTACAATCAACTATCCTTAAAACTCGTCTTCAAAATTCATCTTCCCAGTCAATGACTGTTTCGTTACCCATATCCATAACTGTACCAACTGATCCAGCTTCAAGCGTAAATCTTTCTGTCATTGCAGATCGTTGACTTTCCATATCAGCGTCAATGTCAGCATCATTATCATTCGCTGCTGCATCATCTTTTGAAGATGAGAAAGCAGCATTTGCTTCACTACCTTGACCAACAACACCTAGTTGCTGACAAACACCCCAAAGACCATAACTGAGCAACCCGATACCAAGTAAACTTGTCAAAGCCCAAATCATTTGACCTATGACACCGCCAGTAACTGAAAAAGGTTCTAGCATCGACAAGGCAGATATGCCTGTCATAGATCCTAATGCTGACCCAAACGAAGCAATTCCTTGGATAATAAGAGGCAATAACAATAAGAATATTGCTGAACGCACCCACACCCAATGTGGTCCACCACTACCAAAAGCCAATTGCAAGAAGTACAGCGGGATAAAACTTGCTATTGCTAGCAACAGCATCACAATGCCTTTAGGTAAACCATTCCATAAACCTTCTAGAAAGGTCGGTTCTGGTGCAACTCTTGATTGATTAGACATACCAGATGTACTGCGGTTCAAACTCGAAGCACTAGATAATCTATTTGTTTGACCATTTACACCATTTGTTTGACCTATCGACAGCCCTGTTGCACCTTGTTGTCCTAATCGGTTAGCTTGTTGATTTTGTTGTGTACCTGGAAGACTCAAGCCTCCGTTATTTTGATTGTTAGCTAAACCAACATTTCCTCTAGAATTACTATTTAAAGATGGCGCTCCTAAAGATGGCGCTCCTAAAGTAACAACACCTGATCCTGCTTCTTGTTGCCCTCTAGGCTGTAATCCTAAACCTTGTTGTTGTCCTTGTTGCTGTACTTGCTGCTGTAATTGTTGCTGTCCTTGTTGCCCATTCAGACCATTAAGTCCTTGGTTAGCACTTTGATTGTTAAGACCTTGTGCTGGTTGAGACTGTCTTGCCAACTCTTGCGCTACCGCTGCCTGTATCGAATCAGGCTGATTAGCTGCACCCGCTCCAACTACTCCTGTACCAACTTGTGCACCTTGATTACCGTACAAATCAGCATTGAACTGTTGCAGTACAGACTCATTAAATTGGATGTAACTTGCTACATCATTTTGCAACACTTCGACACTTTGCGCTGCACGAGGGTTTTGAGCAACAACAACATCTATCGCTTCAATAAGCGAAGGTGCAACTGAAGGTGGCATACTCAATGAATCTTGAACAGTAACAAAACCGCTGTAAGCATTTGCCAGAGAAACATAAGCTGATTCAAAGGCTCGCTCGTCCAACGTCTGCTGACTTAAGGCTTGCATTGCTAAATCAAGATGATTATTGATTGATTGACCTGCTGCTAATTCAAGCGCAGCTTGTAAAGCACCTGCATCTGCGGCTTGACTTAAACGCATCTTTTCACTATCTGCAATAACAGAAGTTTGAACAATACGTTTTACATATTCTGTAGCAAGTGGAAGGTTGTCATTTTGTGCTTCACGAGTCGCAGTTTCGTATAGGAAACGCTGTAAACCACCTAAAATCAAATTCGTCTGAATTTCAAAATCAGCAATACTTTGATTTGTGATTGCCGTGTCGGCTCGAGCAAAAGTGCTATCCAGTCCCTGAATCAAACCACCACTTGTGCCACTACCTTGGCGAATCAAGTCAAAGGTTTCTTTAGCCAAAGCTAGACGTTCACGACTACGCTCAGGTCGATTTGTAAATTCAAACATGCTTTCATCAAGAATATCGACAATAGTACTGTAGCGTTCTAGCCTTATATCTGTAAGTGTATTTGTAGGTGAATTGCTATTACCCAACTGCGATTGAGCAAAAGCTGAGCCTGATAACAGATACACAGCTATAAAGACACTACACAACAGCCAAGTTTTAAAACTCATGCTTCTACATGTGATTGTATTCGCGGATGTGCTTGTATTGAGATATTGTCTTCTTGTCGTAAATAACCTTCTTAAATTCATACCTTTCCCTGCCCTCTTAGATAACTCATTGTAGTAAATATTGTAGTAAATATCGTCTTTGTTTGATTCATCTTTCTTTATAAGTTAATCCTATAATCTTATATATCTTTAAATCATTACTTACATCATGAAAAGTACAGCCTGAATCTTCTCTTACTGTGTATAGCGTGTATCGAGTCTAAATTCACCTTAAATAGTCCACTCTCATAATTTAAATAAATATATTTCCTTCATAGCTTAGGTACCATCTAACATTTGCTCAACATAAACCTACCTATGTTCATTTCTTTCATACAAAATCCTTAAAATCTTCATCAGAAAATCCACTTGACAAATCGGTTATTCCTGAACTGACTGCTGCTTCTTGAACATTAGCTGCATAGGTATACATCAAGCCAATATTTACATCACTATTGCCATAGACCAATACTATGACATCTATATAGTCGATAACATAAAGCACACCTGACTCGTGCTCTATAAGAATCGATTTACACCTTGAAAAGTGTTCGACCTGCTGCGGATGTTGCGTTTTGTAGTGATCGATTCTCATGCGACTTAAACTTTTAAATACAGGCTCTTTTATCTTTTCTATGTCTAAGCCCTTGCCTTTAGCACTGATTACGGTACCGTCAGAGCTTAAAGTGGCAATAAAACGCACATCTTCTATTTCTGAATATTGCTGTGCCAAACTCTCAATATCTGCTGGGGCAACACGAATTTTATTAACCTTTTCATGTACTGTTTCATGTACTGTAGCTCGAGCTGTGGCATTACTAGCCCCCGAAGCAGCTTGTTGAGCCAGCTCTTTCTGCCTATCCTGCCTAGCTTCTTGTTCAGCAATATCTCGTTCAGCAGCAGCTTTAGCCTCACTGGCTAGTTGCTCCAACCTACGTGATTCTTGCTCTGCTTCTTCTTCAGCCCTCAAAATTTCAAGCAGCTTAACAATCGTAGGATTATCATGCGACTCTTCCTCAAGCATGAAGCTGTAACGTCTAAACCCTGCTTTTTGAAGCTCATCTAAATCAACAAAACCAACTTCAGATATCCAATAACGCACAACCGCACGTGTGCCATTATCAAGCACAACATGCGGATCAGTATCATGCAGTGGCATCTGCAAATTAAAATTATCTTCACGAGGATCTCGAAAATACGCACGAGGTATACCTATTGCTGTCTTATTAATCGTTGTTAGACCAGGTATTCGCTGTTTACGAGACGTTTTTTGCTTAATTTTATCTGATGGAGTATCTCCAAAATCCTGACCATCAACATGCTGTAATTCACTAAGCAACTTTGATAGTTGTCGTCTCAATCCATCTTTTGGAACAATGGTCTGAAACTCTCTGTAAATAGGTCCACGAACAAGTTCCATCATGTGGTTAGCATCAACGGTATCTTGTGTTAAGCCACTAGCACTAATCACAGACTCAAGCGTGCTGTCTGCAACATTAGCAGACACAATCGTCATAAGACTACTTCTAGTATGATGATAAACCTCGTTTGGCATTCCCATTTCCTTACAATTTCAAACCCAATAAAAGCTTGTTAAGCTTTATAAGGTTTTCGAAACGCTACTCTTCCCTTCAACCCAGTGTTCCCTAATATCACTATCTTGCGTAGCATCTACTTGCTTGCTATCTATAGTGCGCTCGAGCTTCCAAACTGGCAGTCGCTCCTTAATCAACTCAATCGATTCGGCACAAGCCTTAAGAGCATCAGGGCGATGTGGCGAAGAAATCACAATAGCCACCGAAGCTTCTTGTGGCTTGAGGACACCTAACCTATGTGCAATCACAATTACACCTAAATCAAAACTATCCCTAAGCATCTGAGCAATAACATCCATTTGTTTAAGCATCATCGCTTCATAGCCTTGATAATCAATTGAGGTGACAATCAAACCTTTATTTGGCGAACGTACCGTACCCACAAAACTAGCTTGTGCACCGTAAGCATCAGCCGCACAAAGATCAAAATAATGCTCTAGATTCAACACCTCTTCAGTCACAATAAAGTGATTCTTATCTTGTGCAGAAATCTCTGCACCAGAACCACCTGAAACAGCAGGAAAAAAAGCAAGTATGTCACCTTGTTTCAAAGGTGTATCTGGGTCGACATAGACCTCATTCACTGCACAGAGCGCACCTTCAAAACTGCAGCTATAGCTTTGTTCTAATTCTGCTGCCACCTCACGGACCGTTTTTCCTTCTGCTATCTCTAGCGATAAGGATTTTTGACCAGTTTTTTCCCTAAAAACTGCAAAAAGCAGTACTTCTATTTGCATTAAAGTCATGCCCTTATCATAGCCTACGGCATAAAGTTCTCAAGAACAATGCGTTTAGGGGCTAAAGGTATTTAGCAAGCGTTAAGAAATGCATTACTTGAGCATGAATAAAGGGTTTAGAACGAGAAATTTAAACCATAAAGTTTTGCACAGAATGTTTTGTATAGGGTCTATTTAATTTTTGAAGCTGATTTTCTCTGAAACAATATCACCAATGCCTTGCGCCAACATCAGTACATCAGGGTAGCGCATACGCATAGGTCCTAGAAAAACTAGATTAGCTTGGCTCGAGCGCAGGGCAAGCGCCGTACTCACGAAGGCTAGTTTATCTTCATGTTTAATGCTCACACTATCACTCTCAAAATAATTATCTTCTTGAGCGTCTTGTACTGTGACAAAATCCGCTGCACTCTCAAAGGCTTCCATACCATCAAAAGTGCTAAGGGCAGGCTGTTCCATATGTCCAACAACTCGGCGCATAAAGTCAGGATCAGACCCTTCAGGCTCAGCAAGCAAGTTACTCAGCCCTTGAGAAAAAAGCTTTGGTGGATTTAAACGAGGCCACGCTTGAGCAAGCGCATCAAAGGTGGCAGCTTCGTCACCCTCGGTATTACTAGCGTGATGCTCCAGCACCTCTGGCAACTCTGCAAGGGGCTGTTTAAGACTACTCAACCTACGCTCAGCAGACTGCAAAGCTTCATTATCAGGTGTTGGCTCAATCTTTAGGGTCACTTGTCGCACAAGTCCTGTCTCGAGCACAACAACTGCCAAAACACGTGCATCTGTCAATAAAGATAAGTGAATGCTTAGCGCACGTAAAGAATTATCAGCAGGTAGTTCTAGCAACACACCGTAACCTGAAAATTTTGCACTCATTCTGACAAGTTGCTGGTAAAAAGATTCCCCACGAATACCATCAAGCGTTTGTCGAAACATGCTCTGCTGTCTCAAAGGCATACGCTTTGGCGGTATAAACTGTCTTGCATAGTACCTATAGGCAAGCGATGTTGGTACACGTCCAGATGATGTATGCAACTGTGCTAGGTAACCGTTATCTTCAAGCGCAGCAAGTTCATTGCGAACCGTTGCACTACTGACCTTCATAGTTGAAGCAATATGCGACGAAGCCACAGGCTTTGCCATCTTAATATAGTGTTCTGTCACTAAGTTTAGGACATGTTCACTACGCTTATTAAGTGGACTATTAAGTCCCTGAAAAGCTCCTGTGCTAGATTGACCGCTATGCATTACCAAAATAGTATATCACTATTACTTACGAACTAATGAGACTAGATGCACCTTGATGTCATACAGCCTGATACGTCATACAGCTTGATATGTCACACACCTTGATACGTCATACAGCTTGATACATTTCAAGAGGAGTGCTAAAGCTCAACCAAGCGAAACAATAAGCTCAAACTCTTTTTTCTCAACAGGCATGACACTTAAACGATTCCCTCGCTGTAACAAGCGCATTTCAGAAAGTGCTTCTACTTCTTTCAGCTCTTTTAAAGAAATCAACCTGTCTAATTTCTTGACCGCTTTAACATCAACAGCGAGCCAGCGTGGATTATCTTTTGAAGATTTTGGATCAAAGTAATTGCTTGATTCGTCAAATTGGTATGGATCAGGATAGGCTTCTTTGACTACCTCAGCAATACCAATCACACCAGGTGGCTTTGCATTTGAGTGATAGATAAGCACTTGGTCACCATTTTTCATGCCATCACGCATGAAGTTTCGGGCTTGATAATTGCGAATACCTTCCCAAATACAAGTCTGATTTTTTTCAGCTAGCAAATCATCCATGCTGTAGACATCGGGTTCTGTTTTCATTAACCAGTAGTTCATGGCTTAGTCTATCTTTTATATTTGGGGGATTCAAACGTTGTGGGACATAGCTTGTGTGACATAGCTTGTGGGACAGAGGTTCTGGGACATAGCTTGTGGGACATAGATTTTATGCTGACTCTAAGGGATTCTAAGTCCGATGGGTATGCACTTCAATAAATCCCCCCTAAATCCCACTTGATAAGGACTTTCACAAGATTCCCCACTTATTAAGGGGCTAGGGGGGATTGCTTTAAGAAATTAGAGAGTTAAGTAAAAGTCGGGTGACCTTGATTTCTTGTGAATCATTGAGCATCGCTTTATACGTCTAGCACGTGTTTTCTAGGACTTTAGCTTCAAAGCTTTTAACTGCTGTAATGTAAATGAATATGCTGATAGCTTATTCGGGTTTTGCGTCTGTGACGGTGTTTTAAAGCTCTGATACTGTTGACCTAATACCAGAGGAGTTAGGGTCACCCGTTTTTTATTGGACTCTCAGAAATTATTGGCTGTCAGAGAGTGGGCTCAAAAAACGTTAAAATGAGATTTTATTACCCATATTCACTACACAAATACTTTTATGCAAATACTAGTCCCTAGCTCAGTTATAGCTCAGTCTATCTTTCAGCTCAGTCTATAGCTCAATACCCTTTTGCAAAATCAATTTGAAATTCAAGATCTTGCCCTTTAACAAAGCGTTGATAGTTACTCATAAATATATCCACAACATCCTCTGGAAAACTTGGTGCTGATATATGTGGTGTAATGACAATCTTGTCTTCGGACCAAAACGGGTGTTCTTTTGGCAATGGTTCTTCAACAAATACATCCAAAACCGCACCTGCTATATCTCTAGAACGAATTGATGCCAGCAAAGCTACTTCATCAACTACAACACCACGACCAACATTGATTAGCCAAGCAGTAGGCTTCATAGCTTCAAAAGCTAACTGGTTGAGAAGTCCTGCTGTTTCAGGTGTATCTGGCAAGGTGCTTACAACATAATCACAGTCAGCTAAAAAAGCATGGAAGTCGTTATGTGCAAAACAGCTATCAAAGTTTGGCTTAGCTTTGCCACTGTGACTAAAACCCAAAACAGTCATCGCAAAGTGCTGAGCAGTAGCAGCAACATGCTGCCCAATAGAACCAGTACCCATGATGCCAATGGTTTTATCTTTGAGTCTAGCTGGGAGTTTAGGCTGCCAACTACGTTGTGACTGGGCATGTTGGTGGAACTTTACGTTGCGCTCGAGCTGCAATATATATCCAAAAACATACTCGGACATAAGCGCCCCAAAAATACCCTTAACCCCAGTCAATAGATAATCCTGCCTTAAATCCTCAGCCACCAAACTGTTCACACCTGCCCATGTAGACTGTAACCACAGCAACTTTGGCATCTCGTTTACAATTTCTTTAGCAAGCCCAGGGTCAGCAAGTAACACCGTTACATCTTGCAAATAAGGTTGCGCCTCTTCAACAGATGAACAAACATAGATAATCAAATCTTTTACTATTTCATAACTATCAAGCTTTTCTTTGTAGTTCTCTGCATCACTTGATAGAATCATCAATATATTCTTCTGCGTATTTTCCTGCATATCAGTTACTTTACATTTTTTCACTTAGCAACATGTAGACTAAAAAAATGAGATACTCTCTATTAGTTATTCTGCTTATATCCTTACTAACAGTGCTAACAGTTTTTGTAACAGCACAAGAAAACACTACTCAAGCTATGTTACGTTTTGAAACCGTTACTGTAACCGACCCATCTGAAACAGATAAAGAAATGAGTATTGACTATGCCGTAGTTCTTCCAGCAAACTGGAACAGCGAAGAGGCTTACCCAACGCTACTTGCCTTCCCTCCTGGACCACAGACTCGTGAAATGGTCCTCGCAGGTTTAGAAGGGTATTGGGCAGAAGAAGCAGTGTCACGAAACTGGGTTGTCATCAGCCCTGAAACACCAAATGACACACTCTTTTTCCAAGGTAATGAGCAGCTCATTCCTAACTTCTTAGAAAAAATCTCAACGACCTATCGCTTTGAAGGAGATAAGGTTCATGTCGGTGGTTTAAGCAATGGGGGTAGAAGCTCTTTTACCGTAGCTTCAGAATATTCTGAACTAATTCACTCAATTACTGCTATTCCTGGTTTTTTAAATGAAGAAAATATCGAAGCTTTCGAGGCTATTGCCCACCTGCCTATCAATATGTATGTTGGAGAAACAGACACACCTTGGGTCAATGCCATGCAGGAAACACTAGCCTTGCTCAAAACTAGCGGAGCTGAACATGTGTCTTTTGAAATTGTCAACGGTCAGGGACATGTCATTAGAAATTTATCTGGTCAAACGTTGTTTGACTGGTTGGAAGCTAGTCATGAAAAAAGTATGGCTCTACAAAAACAGATAGAGCAAGAAGAAGGGAAAGACTAATGGCTGCTTATATTATCGTTCATGTAGATGTTCACGATATGGAACAGTACAAAGCCTATATGCAATTAACACCCGATATTGTCAAAAGCTTCGGTGGAAAATTCATCGTTCGTAATGGTGATAAAGAAACGCTTGAAGGAAAAGAAGTCGAAAAACGTGTTGTAGTTCTTGAATTTCCTAACATGGAAGCAGGTCGAGCGTTTTATAACTCTGATGCCTATCAGGCTGCAAAAGCTGTTCGTGAAGGTGCAGCAGAAGGAACATTTTTACTTATTGATGGTGCATAACTTTATAGTTTTTGCTCTAGAATATTCGTATGTTCATCACCTTGTTCACTAGAGGGTAATACATACTTTTCTTGATTCGCATGAACAAAGCTCTCTGCAAACAAATCTTCAAACAATTCGTTAACACGAAAAAAGTGATGGACCACAACAGGATCAAATTGCTTCATTGAGTTCATCAGAATGTACTGACTTGCACGTGTGTGCGATAGTCTACTTACTGTTGCTGTTCTTAAGGATATATATGTGCCTACTAAACTAACAATGCGTGCTGCTAGAGGTATATCTTCACCACGAAGCCCTTGGGAAAAACCCATGCCGTTCCAGTGCTCGTGCTGGGCTCGAGCTATGTCCAAGCACATCCGCATAAAACTCTTAGACTCTAATTTCTTCTTAGCTTTGTGTGCTGCCTTTTCATACACGGCATAGGGAAGTGTGCTTTGTTTTTCAAATTCTGTATGGCTCTTAGGTGCATAATCACTCATTTCAAAATATAAGTCATCATTATTAACCCCAATGCCACTAATCCTGTGCAAAGCACTAGCAAAATACATATCATCAACAAATTGTTTTGTA
>CALDTA010000102.1:0-4885 GCA_937924455.1 uncultured Deinococcales bacterium | reverse complement strand
GCATGTTCCAAAGCATCGATGTTATCTAGAACTTTAGCAAGCTCATCTGGCGTCATATTAAAAAAAGGTGTCAAGCCATGTTTTTTGAGTAAAGTTTTTGCACGTTCTTCAAGGTGTTCTTGCTCAATATAATCCTCTGCTGCCAACTGCACTGCTGAAACAGTGAGGTGTTGCCAACTATATGGCGCGATAACTGCCATGTCTTCATACTGTTTAAAGGCATCACTCTGATTTTGCTCGTCGTCGTAGTCTATAGGGTCAGGTGGGTAAAACTCAGGCATAGCTTTAGTTTGACATATTTTAGGTGTGTTTTTTTATAAGTTTGAGGGTGCGTCCGAAATATAAATGATACATCCTGATTTATCATTTACTAAGATGTTTTTGTAGCTAAGCGTAATGAACAAAGCTACGACTTAGTGACAGGCTAGAAACTTAGTGATTCAACCTCTTGTAAGTTCATTCATAAGCTCTAAAGGTGTGTCCGTATCGGATATTCAAGGATTTTTGCATTATACCTAAATGTTCTCACTCGCAATATTCGGACACATCCATAAGTTTGCTGATATTAGATTTTTGATGAGGTTTTGATAGGTTTTTGATACAAAGTTTAGAATAAATATGAAATACTGTTTCTGTGGCTAACTTTTCTGCTTTTCTCGCTTTTCGGCATATTCGTCGCCGTCCACTACAAAGCATCTTGACGATTTTGGGTGTGGCAGTTGGTGTTATGGCGTTGGTGACAGCTTTATCTTTGACCAATGGGTTCATAGATGAACTAGTCAGTAGTACGTTAAAGGCGACGCCACATATTACGCTGGTACCTTTTGATGGTAATCAAATTGAATTTGATGAAGGACAGCAAGATGCAATTACCTTTAGAGATGATGTTGATGCAGCGAGTCCCTTTTTAAATGTTCAAGCATTGATTAGTAGGCGGGCAAATGCCAATTTAGGGATTAGTGGTCGAAAAGGATTTGTGCAGCTTACGGGCATTGACCCTAATTTAATGACTGATATTTATGATTTAGATGTTTTGAATGAACATCAGGAAACGCTGATTGATGGGGAGGGTATCATTCTCGGCTCGAGCCTTGCGCGTTCTCTCAATGTATTCGCTGGTGATACTATTCTTGTCTCAGACATTGATGCAAATCGTAAAACCTACACAGTGGCAGACACCTTTAGGGTTGGTAATGAAATCATTGACGGGGTTGGTGCTTTTGTTTCTCTCAAAAGCTTACAAGAGTTAATCGAGGTTGACAACAAAATCAGTGGTTACCACGTGCAGTTGCACAATGCTGATGCAGCAAATGATATAGCAGCTTCGCTCAGTCGTGAACAAGGTTTATTTGCCAATTCATGGCAAAACCTTTTTGGTAGTTTAATCACGCAGCTTCGCTTACAAAAAATCTTAATTGCGATTGTTATCTATCTGATAATTATTGTTGCAGCTATGGGCATTGCAAATATTCTGGTACTTACTGTCGCAGAAAAAACACAAGAGATTGGCATTTTGCGTGCGCTTGGTACATCTCGTGCTAGCATCATGCGAATTTTCATGCTGGAAGGTTTTATATTGGGTGGTACAGGTACAGTGCTTGGTATCTTGCTAGGTTTAGGGCTGAGCCTCTATTTTAAGTATCAACCCTATCCGCTCCCAGGAGATATCTACTTGATTACCCAACTTCCTGTTGAACTGCAGCTTAGAGATTTTTTGTGGGTTGCCTTGCTGTCGCTTTTTATAAGTATACTTGCTGGTTTACTTCCTGCGAGGAGAGCGAGTGGGCTCGAGCCTGCCGAAATCCTACGGTAATGCAGGTATTTAGCTAATACAGGTATTAGTGTGCCCGATAGTCACTATTCGGGGGAGTGTAGCCTGTTTTTGTTGGACTTTTTGCAATAGATGCATTGTTTGGATTAATCAAAAACTTTTGGTAGAAGCGGTCTGCGTCTATCGGTTTTGAGATATGATAACCCTGCGCAAATTCACAGCCTAGCTCTTGTAGATGAAGAAGTTGTGTTTCTGTTTCTACACCTTCAGCAACAACTTCTAAAGCAAAGCTGTGTGCTAGATTCAGAATAGTCCTAATCATCGTCCATGCTTTGCTGTTATAGCTTTCATCTAATTCTTGAACAAATGACTTATCAATCTTGAGTTCATTCAACGGTAAGGAGCTTAAAATCGAGAGTGAAGAATAACCAGTACCAAAATCATCTAGTTTGACTGTGCAGCCGATTTGCTGGAGTTCATCAAGCCTGCTGAGTGCAATGTCATCAAAAGCCAGACTTTCTGTCACTTCGAGCTCGAGCCTCTTTGGGTCCAATTGCTGTTGTGCTAGTAAGACCCGAATATCGTCAATAAAATTTTCTTGTTTAAACTGAGCCATGGATATATTGATGGCAATGCTAACATCGTGCCCTGCATCTAACCAGCTCTTTAATTGTCTACAGCCTTCTTCAAGAACCCAGTTACCAATCGAAAGAATCAGACCAGATTTTTCAGCAATAGGTATAAAGTCTTCAGGTGAAACTTTACCCAACTTTGGATTAGTCCAGCGGAGAAGTGCTTCAGCACCATCCACCACACCAGTCTTTAAATTCATAATTGCTTGGTAGTGCAATTCCAATTCATTGTTTTCAATGGCTGAGGCAAGCTCATCTTCTACAGCCTCTTGATAAGACATATGTTTGCCTAGTGCCGTATCGTAAACTATATAGTCGTCTTTAGACTTCTTGGCTACATTCATCCCCCAATCAAGTTTCTTTAAAAGTACGTGCGGCTCATCACCATCACCTGGATATTGGCAAGCACTTATATTCACAGGTAATGTCAAATGATAGTTCTTAAAGTCATAAGAGCGATTCAGTTCTTCACTAAAGTGCTTACAATATTCTGTCAAATGATTAAGGTTTTTCAGAGGTGCAATGAGGCTAAATTCATCACCATCTGTTCGAGCTACAACACTATTGGAGGGAACTAGGTTTTTGATTCGCTGAGCCATGAGTTTTAGGCAGTAATCACCAACATGCTGACCGTAGTGATCATTGATTCGCTTAAAGCCATTAATATCAATCTGTATGAGCCCGTAGTGCCTTTTCCCATCAGACTTACAAAGTGCTCTAAGTTTTCTAGTAAAAGCTGTGCGATTAGCAAGTTGCGTCACGCTATCTATGTAGCTGTAGCTTAAGACAGCTTTGGTTTTAGCTTCATTTTCTTTATGCATCAGTCTAAAGGAAGCTGAAAACATAAATAAATAAGCAGCACAAATGAATAAAAATGTTATTAAAGATGATTGAATAAAGGTGTCTTCTGCATTAGAACCTAGGCCAAGAAGGAAGAGACTTGCTACGGCTACAGTGAGCACAAAAAAAGCAATACCTAAACGACGTCCAACTTTATTATCAAAAGCTATGAAGAGGTGAAAAAATAGGAGAGGTGTAATGAGACACAAGCCCAAAAAGTCTAAGTGGTACAGTCTTAAATCTTGTACCTGAGCTATGTACAAAGCATAAACAAGGCGGACTAATATCAAAAATACGTTAGAAACAGCTACTATTTTGGAGATATGTTTAAATTTTTTTGGTACGAGCGCAATCCCAATCATGATGCTCACACCAATAACAGCGGTGATTGCCAAGATGATAATTGCACCTTTACTTACACCTGTTATGAATACAAAGGACAATAAGATAGCTATGACTGCCAAGATATAGCTAGCCCAAAATGATCTAAGCATTGCAACTTCAAAGGTTTGATTGTTTTTTCGAGATTTGCGCATAGGATGACTAACTTAGTTATTTCAAAACTAGGTTTTAACCAGTATAGGTTTTAACCCGAAAAACATAAAGTAATCTCAAAGAATAACTAAAAGCGATTGTTTTTTTGGTTTAGCGTTTAAACATAATCTATTTGAGACTTCTATAGAAACTTGCTTTGAGATTGCCCTTAGTAAGTTATAGGGCTTAAGTAAACTGAGGTTATTTTAAGAAGATGAGATAACATAAACGTAATCTAGTTTTTTCTCATTAAGTGGTTATCTTTTGACGGTCGTTTTCGTGTGGTTTAAGTTTGGGTGATGGGTGTTGAGGAGTTATGTTTGTTTTGGTTTCAAAACAGGTTTAATGGCATTTGCATTATTAATTCCAGCACGACCGATTCTATTTTGATGTTCATATTGACTTTACTAGTACAGCGACAACTGATACTAAAAGGGTATGTTTTGGACGCTAAACTCTAAAAAGCTTATGGGTACAGAATAGTATAGCTAATTCAGATTATTCACCCTTAGAGTTTCACTTGTTAAAGCACTAGTCTTTAGTATTGCTCTTCGTATAGTTTTCGAACTCTATCAAGGACCTCTGGGCGCTCGCCTGTCACGATGATTCTGCCATCTGGCAACATGCCACCGATTGGCCCTGAAATAATTTCAAAGTTTGTAAATCGTGAGTTGAGCGCTTGGGTACTGATTGCCGAACGGTTGGTTCTGACGCCTGTGTTTAGGTAGAGCTCGAGCCCGCTAATACCAGCCAGCGTAACGCCTAAGTCATAACTAATTGCCATCACAGGAATTTTACTTTCTTCAGTCAAACCACCAATACCAAAAACCTCTCGGCGGTCAGGTGCATCTCCCTGATTAATAATCACAATGCCCGAAGCACCATTAGCTACAGCTAAGTCAATCTTCTCTCTAAAAAGACAACCACCTCTACGAACTAAAGCGATAGAATTGGTTACAAAACCAACATAATCAGCAACATCGCACCCACTTGAAGAGTTTGGAATGTCATTCAGCTTCAAATCAACCGATTGCACGATAGCAGTGACTTCTGCTTTGATAGAATCTTTAGCAGCAGCAAAATCTCTAAGCTCTTCATAGGTAACTTG
>CALDTA010000101.1:0-3989 GCA_937924455.1 uncultured Deinococcales bacterium | reverse complement strand
ATTAGAATTAGGTTTATCTTTGAGTGAACCTTCTGTTTTTACAGGTTGATTTGTTAGAGGAAATTGCTCATTGCTGAAGCTTTGCTTGATACCTTGACTTAAACCCAATGCACCATTCCCTAAATTGTTTGACATGAGATTATCAATGCTATTTGAGAGTGCGTTTGCAACTTTTTTTGTTTTTATTAGGGGAGGAGTGTTTTGCTGAATAGGTTGTGGATTTACCTGAGGCTCGAGCCTACCCGACTGCCCGCTGTTTGATTGCCCACTACCCGACTGTCTACTGTTTGATTGCCTGACGTTTGACTGCCTGACGTTTGACTGCCCGCTGTGTGATTGCCCACTGTTTGATTGCCTGACGTTTGACTGCCCATCAGAACCTTTAAGCTGTTCTAACATTTGCCCCTGCTCAGCTTTCAATTTCGCAATATCTTTCTTGAGCTGAACAATAATTGTCTTTGAGTTGTGTTTGATTTTTGCTATTTCTTTAGCATGTTCACTATCTGTTTTACTTACGCCAGTAGTGGTTGTTGCTTGTTCTTTTAAACCAGCAACCATATTTTCTGCACGTTGTTTTTGCAGAGTAGCTTCTTGCAGTGAACGTTGTCTGATGCGTTTGGCAGCTTCTTCAGCTTTTTGTCTTGCTTCATTCGCTTCAGCAATTTGTGTTTCAGCCGTTTTTAAAAGTTGACGTTTTTGTAGCTCAGCATCTCTTAAGATGATGTCTGCTTGTGACTGTGTTTCTTTCAGCAGTAATTCTGCTTCACGTTCAGCTTGTAGTTTTACCTCACCGCTTAGTCTTTCGCTAGTCACTAAGGTGCGTTTAAGCTCAATATCTGCGACACGCAGTTGTTCGATTTCTTTTTCCTGTTTCTTGATTTGTTCACTGAGCTGTTGGATTTGCTCGAGCCGTTCTTCAAATTGATCAGCCGCTCTAGCAAGAAAGTCCCTTACCTGACCTTTATTAAAGCCATTGAGGGCACTTTGGAATTCTTTATGGCGTATATCTAGTGGACTTAACTTCACAGCTCAACTCTTCTTCTTAGAAATCATATCGATTAATGAACTTACAAGATGCTGAATTACTCAAAGCTTGCTTTGAGCACATCTTTTCTGAATCTATATTTTCTGCATCTAAGTAACCTATATGTGTTAGGTCACAAAGATTCATTATTTGATACCTCGTATGTTTATTATGTATGTTTAGTATTACGAGGTTATTTATCTAAAAATCGCTGAGCCAACCCTCACGATGGTTGCCCCTTCTTCCACAGCGATTTCAAAATCACCACTCATACCCATCGATAACTCCCTTAAAGCTAGTCTATCACGTAAATTCCTTAAATTGCGAAAAACAGGGCGCACTTCTTCTGGATCATTGACTTGTGGCGCCATTGTCATCAATCCTTCGACAGCTACAAAATCAAGTGATTGTGCATAAGCTACAAGTGATTCTGCTTGTTCAGCCGAAGTACCTAGTTTGCTATCTTCAGCAGCTACATTGACTTCGACCAAGCACTTAAAAACATGATTGTGTTTTTCGCCATGCTTGTGTAGTTCATCAGCCAAACGTTTAGAATTCAAAGAATGAATGAGTGAAAATGGACGGCAGTACTTGACCTTATTTCGCTGCAACGAGCCTATCATGTGCCATATTACGCTATTATCATTTAACTCATCAAACTTGCCACGCCATTCTTGGATGCGGTTTTCACCCAGATGGATATGACCATGCTTGAGAACAACATCTTTGATTTCTTCACTACTATGGTTTTTAGTGACAGCAACAAGTTGAACATCGTCTGGATTGCGTCCAGCACGTTCACAAGCAAGTGTAATACGAGTTTTAATTGATTCTAATGACATAAAGAATTAGCTGCTTACTGTTTGAAATTGGATTTGCTGAAAGCTGCTTAACTATCAAGATAACAAATTTATGTTGCCTAGACTGTTGATTAAGATAAATTTAGAAAGAACGCTATTGAATGATTTTTTGCACTTCTCGCTCAAAAATCTCTACTGTAAGTGGACCCGCATATTTATAGCTTACCGTGCCATCTTTTTTAATGAAAAAGGTCTCTGGTAAACCTAATACACCGTACTTGATACCAACCCGACTTCCTTCATCAAAAACATTTGGGAAAGTCCAGTTAAATTCATCTAGAAATTTCTCAGCATTTGTTTGATTAGCATCTTGGGTATTGACCCCTAGAATGAGTACATCTGACTGATATTTATTCCACATTTCAGCAATTAGAGGTGCTTCGTCTCTACATGGAGGACACCAAGATGCCCAGAAGTTAATGACAACTGGCGTATCTAAAGTTGCTAAGTTGGCTTCTGAAATACCTAAAGAATCACCATAGCTTGTTTGAAAACGTTCATAGGTTGCTAGTTCAAAACTTGGTGCTGGATTGCCAACCCAACGAGAGCGGATTTCATCTCGTGTGTTTGGGTCACGATTGATGCCATAGAAAAACAGTGCTGCTAGCGCAGCAACAATAAGGAGTACCCAGACAAGACGCATCATAAGACTATCATCATGTGGTGAGATGACCAGCGCTGGCTAGATTCTTTTGCCTACTTTCTCTGCGACTGGGAATAACACAATAGAAGGTACCAAGTGCCATGATAAAGCCACCAATCCAAATCCACATGACCAGTGGGCTTTGAATAACACGTAAGATGACAAAGTCTTGGTCAGGGGCAAGGCTACCACTGAGCGTCAGATAGATATCGTGTTGGAAGCGGTAGAGAACAGCAGCCGTCGGTACTGGAGATTGTGACGTAACACCATCATGGATATAAAAGTTCATGCGTGGGCGTAAGGTGGTAACTTTACGATTGTTTTGCCACACTTCGACATTGGCACCTGCCGTACCACGACCTGGATGTTGTTCCATAAAGGTATCGATAGCTTTAAGTTCATAGTTTTGAAACGTTGTACTGCCACCAAAGTCAACTTTAACTTGTTGATCTACTCGGTAAGCACTTGCACCCATGACACCAAGTGCAGTGATGATGACACCAAAATGTACAATCATAGACCCAAAACGGCGACGATTTTCAAAAGCATATTGCTTGAATATCTCTAGGCTATTGCGCTTGCTTAACTTTGCCCTTGGTACAACTGCAGCAGAAATGAGTAGCCAGAGGCTTACAAGATTGTAAGCAGAAATGGCAATGGTTAAGATTGGATAGGGGCGTCTCATGCCAAGTGCGAAAGCTATAACCGCAGCTAGGATAGCTGCACCACACATCCAGATAAGATTCTTAAGAATGGACTGATGCTCTGCTTTACGCCACGGTAGTAGTGGACCTATGCCCATCAATATAAAAATCAAGAACCAGATTGGTACACTCATTTGATTGAAGAAGGGCGCACCAACAGTAACTTTTTCGCCAGAAAAGAGCTCCACGATTAGAGGAAATAATGTACCCAATAAAATCATGAAGGTCATGGCTAAAAACAATACATTGCCAAGCAGGAACGATGATTCACGGCTCACAGCAGCATCTAGTTCAGCGTGGTCTTGTACTTGATCCCAGCGGATAACTACTAGTGCGAGAGAAGCAAAGAGCGTAAGTAGGAAAAAGATTAAAAAGTAAATACCTACTGGACCATCACCAAAGTTGTGAACAGAAGAAAGCACACCTGCACGAATTAAGAATGTTCCTAAAATAGTTAGTGTAAAGGTTAGAACGATAAGCATCATGTTCCAGCTTTTTAGCATTCGTCTGCGTTCTTGAACTTGTATGCCATGAATAAAAGCAGTGGCAGTTAACCAAGGCATGAAGCTGACATTTTCAACAGGGTCCCACGCCCAGAAGCCACCCCAGCCAAGAACCTCATAACTCCACCAGCCACCAGCAATGATTGCTGCTGTTAAAAAGCCCCAGCCTGTGAGCGTCCAGCGTCTGGTAAGGCGCATCCACTCACTACCTGGACGTTTGGTGATGAGTGCTGCCATAGCAAATGCAAAGGGAAC
>CALDTA010000100.1:0-2937 GCA_937924455.1 uncultured Deinococcales bacterium | reverse complement strand
GTCACGAGAATTAACCATGATTGGTTTGTGGTGGTAACTACCCACGCCCATGCTATCCCACCAATGGCGATAGTAAAGTCCACCATCCATATCTCGAACACTTGGATAAATGATTTCATGCTCAGCACTTGTGCGGTCACTTACGTGAGATAGCTCTGCTAGCGGTTCACTCTTGAGGTACTGATGTTCAGCAGCCATCAACGGAATATTGATGCCTAGCTTTTCAGAGAGCGCAGGTGACCATATATTTGTACAGAAAAGAACTTTTTCAGCTTCAATCGTTTCAAACTCTGGATTGTTTGTTTTTACAGCCTTGATTCTATTCTTAGCATTTGCACTTTCTCCACTTTTTTCGAGCACAAAATCGATAGCTTTAGTATGACCAACAAACTGTGTTCCGTTCATCTTTTCAGTTTCGACTGCTAATGATCCACAGACATGTGAACCAGCCACAACAGGTTTACGAGGTGTATAAAGTCCACCAATGAAGTGTTCACCACTCATGATTGGAAAGAGTTCTTCAAACTCTTTTGGTGTAATCATGTCACACTCAACACCAAAGCCTTTAGCATTAGTATATAGGCGTCTGACTTCATGCATTCGCTCTTCTGTCCGAGCAACATCTATGCCACCCACCATATAGAGAGGTTTGCGCCCCTCTTTCCAAACTGGCAAGGTTTCAAAGGTATCTATAGTATCTCTTGCCATCTGTGCCATGGTTGTATTGTTACTGAGTGGGTTTACACCGCCTGGCGCATGAGAGGTTGAGCCATCATTTTCGTATAGCTCGCCTTTGTCTATGACAAGAACATCTTTAGCACCGTATTTCGCAAGATAATAAGCTGCGCTACAACCAACAATACCTGCCCCAACAATTAGAATTTCAACTCGTTTCGTCATACATTAAAGTTTTCCATATCATTCCAACCATAAGGTTGAATCAAAAATTCTGTTCCTGCGTCCATTAAGGCTTCCCATAAATACACACTGTTATAGCGAGCTACCATAATGTCAAAACTAGGCGTCTTATCTAAATCGTGTCTTGCAATGATTGCGTGAATTTTTGCAATGCTAGTTTGTACTACCTTTGTATTTGGAGTTTTCTGTGTTCGCAAATCTATCGCACAGACTTTGCTCAAAACATCACTTGCTTTTGTGCCTGTTAGGCGCAATATGCCATAGCCACCTGTTTGATTGACCATAGGCACGTATAAGTTTTTTTCAGTTGCTGATTGACGCAGCTCTGCTAGCAACTTTTCTTCAGTAGCGATTGGGCAAAGCAAGATAAATCTATCAGGACGTAGGCTTAAAATACCTATATTTCCAGCAGCAGTTGATGTTCCTAATTCTGAGAGTTGTAGGTTGAAGTGAGCTTCAAGGAGAGTTTTGGCTTGAGGAGTTCTGAGCTCGAGCTTACCCAACGCACTCACATCACCCAACCCTACTTGACTCTCAAAAGAAGCCCCATAACTACTAACTAACTGCCAATTATCTTTTTCAAAATACTCAGCACCAAGTGAATGATGCACACTTTCAAGCGGACTCTTACGTATTAACATCTTCAAGAACGCAACCTTTCTCCACTCGGGTCATAAAAAACATCTTTCTGAATACTTACTTTCAGTAGCTCTTTATTGTGTCTAACCTTTACTTCTTTTCCAGCAACATCATAGTCAGCCTTCAGCCAACACAACCCGATGCCTTTTTCTAAAGTCGGGCTATAACGTGAACTCGTCACTCTACCGATTAGCCTGTCAGCATCAAGAATTTGCTCACCCTCTAAAGGAATATCTTTACCAGCTACCGTAAAAGCAGTTAAAACATCTTTAGAACCTTTATCTTTAATACGTCTTAGTGATGGCTTGCCAATAAAGTTGTCTTGTTTACTCAAGCGAACTGCAAAAGCCATATCTGCACCATAAGGGTCAGACAAGGCATCACTGTCTTGCCCTAAGATGATATGTTTCTTTTCCAGTCTAAGCGTACGCTGCGCCTCAACGCCAAACGGTCGAATGTTTTGTGCCTTACCTACTTCAAGTAACTGAGTCCAAAGACTCTCTGCATAATCCGCAGGGCAATGAATCTCATAGCCAAGTTCACCTACAAACCCAATCCGCATCATGCGAACAGGTACACCAAAAAGCGTAGCTTCTCGGTAAGCCATATAGGGAAATGCCTCATTAGAAATAGCTATATCGATGTGCTGCTCTAATACCTCACGCACTTTTGGTCCTGCGATATTCATCGCAGCGTATGTTGATGTCACATTGATGCAAGCACAATTCAGATTCCAAGCAGTTCGCCACCATTCAAGCCATTCATATGCGCTACCACTTGTTCCTGAAGTGGTTGTAATCACATAGTGATTCTCAGCCACATGGGCAATCACACCATCATCAATCATCACGCCTTCTTCATTACACATGACGCAGTAGCGAATCTGACCTATTGGTAACTTTTTAAAAGACCCAGTAAAGAGTTTAGAAATTAGCTCCAAGCTATCAGGTCCATGAAGTTCAATTTTGCCAAGGGTACTCACATCTATAATGCCAACATCACGGTGTACTGCCAAGACTTCTTCATGAATATTCTTTTCTGAATCTCCACCTGAATTTGTATAGTAGGCAACCCGCTTCCATTGTCCTGCATTCATCCAGATTGCCCCTAACTTCACGTGACTATCATGCATCGGACTGTAACGGGTTGGCTCAAACATTCGCCCAGCCAGCGTCCCTAACTTGATAGGTGAAAAAGGTGGGCGCATCGTCACACGTCCTGCTTCAGCTTGTGACACGCCTTTAGCAGCAGCTAAGACACGCATAAAATTCATATTCGATGGCTTACCTTGATCTAAGCCCATGGTAATTGTCGTATACCGCTTAAGTGTCTGTATGTCTCTAAAGCCTTCAGCATAGCCGTTATATACATCATCTTCGG
>CALDTA010000099.1:0-4372 GCA_937924455.1 uncultured Deinococcales bacterium | reverse complement strand
CAAAGGTAATAGTTCTGCCAGTAGGTCCATCAATCAAAGCAGGCTTATCACCTAAACCAGCAGTTCGCTCAAGAATAAATTGGGGTAGGGATACTTCTGGAATATCAACATCAGGGAAAGGACTTTTGAAAATCATCGTGTCTCCTTCATTTAGCTAGTTAGGTATTGTGGCGCATTATCTCATTAAATACTGCAACAATACGTATCAAATTTTTTAGTTATCTTAGTTTACACTATATTTGCGACTCCCCATAAAACATAAAAAAGAACCCTGCTAAAAACAGAGTTCTCATTGTTACCTTTTAAGCTATAGTCTTATACAGAGGGTGGCTGCACAATAGAAAACACTGCCCCAGCAGGATCGCTAAGAACAGCTATACGACCAAATGGCGTATCAAATACAGGTACATTGACCTTTCTCCCAGCAGCTTCAGCAGCCTTATACCAATTCCGTTTATATCCGTAGTTTAGTCTGATGCCATTTTTATGTCATTTTTATGGAGATATCTAGGTAACTCACGGATTATTAGATACAGACTATGGTTGAGCAAATGATAGCCCTGTTTATTACATATAGTTTCGGGCACGGTATTAGCTGTTTCATCTATACTATAAATCATCAAAATCAAGTATGTCTTGTGTAGCTATTTTCTCTAAACTACTATCCGTTAGTTTATCTGATGGTCTATCTTGTTTTGATTGAGGATTAGAATCTTTCTTACTACCTTCAGAATCGCGATCAGTTTTTCTTCTGCGACGAGCAGCAACGTTTTCCTCGCTAGTATCTTTAGCAATCACTTCATAGAGCATCGCTAACTTACCTTCTTTTTTTCGCAAGATACGCCCAAGACGCTGAACATATTCCCTTGTTGTTGACGTGCCAGAAAGCACAATAGCCACATTCGCATCAGGCACATCTACCCCTTCATTCAGAACTCGGCTCGTTACAACTCTTGGGTAAAGTCCACTTTTAAACTTTTCAAGAATACTGTGGCGTTCCTTGACTTTTGTTTGATGCGTAATCGCAGGAATAAGATAAGCCTGAGATATGTCGTAAACCGTAGCATTATTATCTGTAAAAATCAGAACCCTATCATTAACGTGTTTGCTAAGCAGCTCTGCTAATACTCGCAATTTAGCAGCAGTACCAAAAGCTATCTTGCGAGCTTCTCGGTGAGCAATCATTGCTCTGCGCCCATCACTGGACTGAGCACTCATGCTTACAAAGTATTGCCACCCTTTAAGCGTTCCTAGACGAATATTTTTTGCTTTCAAAAAATCATTGCGCTGGGCAATAAAGTCATCATAGCGTTTACGCTCTTCTTCGGTCAGCTCAACATAGATACGAACTTTTTTGTGTTTTGCCAAGGTATTACCAGAAAGTTCTTCAGGAGTTTTAGCATAAGCAATCGGACCAATCAAAGTGTACAGGTCTTCTTCTTTACCATCTCCCCTTTCTGGTGTAGCACTTAAACCTAAACGGTACGGTGCCAGCGAATAATCAGCGATACTACGTTTAAAATCTGAAGGAAGATGATGACACTCATCAAAGATGAGAAGTCCATACTTATTGCCCAACTTTTCAGCAAAGATGGCTGCACTATCGTATGTTGCGACTAAAATCGGAGATTCATCTTTTGAACCTCCACCAAGCAGACCAACTTCAACTTTTGGGAACGTTGCTTCTAGCTCTGCATACCACTGATGCATGAGGTCTAGGGTTGGTACACAGATGAGTGTATGTCTTGGCGTTGATTGCATGGCAAGTTGTGCTAGAAAGGTTTTGCCTGCCCCCGTTGGCAAGACAACTACCCCACGCCGCCCTTTAGATTCCCATGATTCAAGTGCTTCAGTTTGATGTTTGTAGGGTTCTTTGGTCGTCGCAGCTTCTAGCACAAGAGAGCCAAAATTCTTGGCTTTGTCTTCAATGTCTACGCCTTCGTCTCGCATAGTTTCTAGAAAGCGACGATAGTCAATCGCTGGCAAGCGAAACTTTTCGATACGGTCATCCCAAGTTACAAATTGAATCCATTGCTGTCCACGTGGGGGTGGATGAAGAATCAAGGTGCCTCTATCAAAGGTTAAGGTTGAACGACGTGCCATGTAGTTTTAAGTTTATCTTGTGGGCTCAATCTATCACAAGCACTTTAGCTAATTCATCTGCATATTCCGTTCGTAGCGTGTTTTTAAGCCCAGCGCAAAAACCGCCAAGCTGTGCTTTCAGTTTATGCTTCCCCACAGATTTGAAGGTTTCCGATTTCGTGTGTAGTGGTTCAAGTCAAAATGATTAAGTCAAGGATTACACAAGTCGATACACGAAATCTGGTAAACCGTCCAGATTTAGGTATATTGTTAACTCTTAAAACAAGCACAGCCTGTATACTACTTTTATGCTCAAGCAAGGCAACATGCCCAACCCAGAAGAACTACACCGTCACATGCTAGAAGGACTCAAAGACATGCTCCATGGTCTACCCAAGTCCTCACCACAAGACATTGCAACAGAACTAGAAAACCATGGCTATCGTGGACAAGAAAAACAGCGCCAAGCCCTTGGACTAATGGCATACCGCCATATACGTCGACTCCAGCGCATCGTACTAGACGGTGAAAACCGTGATACACTTCCTCCCAAGCAAAATGTACTCATGCTTGGTCCAACAGGTAGTGGCAAGACTTACCTTGTAGAACTTCTCTTTCAAGAAATCCTCAAATTACCAACTGTCATCGTTGACGTGACGAGCTTCACCGAAAGTGGCTATATTGGCGATGACGTCCGCACAATATTAACTAGGCTAATCCTCGCATCCGATGGTAATCCTATGATTGCATCCTGTGGCATTGTCTGCTTGGATGAATTTGACAAACTAGCCTCTTCAAGCAGCAACGCACGCTTTGCAGGACAAGGCACAACCAAAGATGTTTCTGGCTATGGTGTACAGCGAGAACTACTTGCCATGCTCCAAGGTGCTGAACTAGTTGTGCCAATGGACTATGGTGTTTCTGAATACGGTCAGCGTATTCGTATGTCTACAAAAGATATTCCATTCATTGCCTGTGGTGCCTTTGCTGGCTATCAAGACATGCTTGAGAGTGAAGGAGGCAGTCTTGGCTTCCAAGAAACGTTTCAAACGGATGTACCCAACTTAGAAGAGGCTGAGTCATTTCAAAAATATGGTTTCCTACCTGAACTTATTGGTCGTTTTTCAAGAATCGTAGTTTTCCCACCGCTACCAGAAGAAACCATGACACTAATTCTTGAAAAAAACATCCTGCCACAGTTTATAAATGAATTTAAGGCTGAAGGGCTTAAGCTAACGATTTCCAATGATGCTATGAAACACATCATCAAACAAGCTCACAAGCGTGGCACAGGTGCTAGAGGCTTACACACTGAACTGGTCACTGCGATTGAATCTGCGGCCTATGAAAGTTTTATGCAAGTACGAGATGCTGAAGTACGCATTGCTGTTAAAAAAGGTAAACTACATAGCGAAGTCATAAAATAAAGTATTACAAACATAGAATTTTAGGATATTGATGTCAGAGCAGTCAGAACAAGATAAAACAACTCCTAAAACAACCCCTAAAACAATTGACTACAGTCATGAAGTCAATGTTGATAAGAATGTGCCAAGGCGTTATCTATGGCTAGGTCTTGGTTTATTTTGTACAGGACTAGGTTTTATTGGTGCATTTCTACCTGTTATGCCAACAACAGTTTTCTTATTGCTCGCAGCTTACTTCTTTGCCCGTAGCAGTCCAAAATTCTACAACTGGATTATGAATCATAAGGTCTTTGGGCAGTTCATACGAGATTGGCGAGCAGGTTTGGGCATACCCTTAAAAGCTAAAATTCTTGCCGTCACTATGATTGTCTTAACCATTGGGTACAGCATCACTGTTGTTCCACTACTCTGGGTCAAATTGTTATTGTTACTAACAGGGCTTTGTCTTTGCTACTACCTTATCAGTCGACCAACAAAGCGTATTTGAGATTAAAAACTCTTCCACGATTAACTAACCCAACTAACCCAAGTCAGTTAATCGGCGAGCTTCGTAACGAGTAGAAACGAACTCATTTAGCATGGGTCAACATTACGTGAAAACGCTAATAGAAGAATGGCTTCAAGACTCCCATAGTCATATATAGTCATGTATAGTCATGTAATGTATTTGTAGTGTTTATCTCTTAGAGTGCTATAGCGGAATAAACTAACGCACCTGACGTTTCTAACGCACTCTTCTACTATATATAGTTTCAGACACGGTATAAGCTGACATGTGGTTTCAGCGTGCTACCTAACTAGCTTGAAAATTTAATGGAATATATTGCTCTAGGAATCAGCAGAAGTCTTTCTCGTGTCCGCAA
>CALDTA010000098.1:0-5895 GCA_937924455.1 uncultured Deinococcales bacterium | reverse complement strand
GACTCTAAATCACTACCTTCTAAGTACTCAGCGGTTAATTCAAATAAGAGATTTCTTTCTATAGTACTAAATTCTACAGTCACTTCTGTATCATTTGATAATTTACGTAGAGCTACTTTTAAGGCTTCTTTTGCTTCAGTTGTATCTACAAAATTTTCAATATTCTCTTCAGAAACCTCGTAGAATACTCTCTGACAAAACTCCGCTAAATCATCATCAATAAAGTTTAAGAAAGCATATGGGTTTTCAGCTTCTCTAAAGGTTTTATCTGTTTCAGCTTGTGGTTCTAGTAGTTCCTGCTTTACCAATTCGTCTACCATGTACTTACAAAGAATTGGTAAAAGTTGCATACCTTGTAGGGTAGATAGAGAAAGACACTTTCGTAGTTCTGGTGGACTGCTTTTAAACCTAGCTTGAAATAGTTTGTACAAATCACCATCAGTAAGTTCCATAATGACTTCAAAACCTTCTTCGCTTAGTGCATTTTCAATCGAACGTTTTTCAAAGTGCTTTGGATTTTCTTCGCAGTAGCGAATTATTTCCTCAAGAAATAGTGGATTGCCATGCGCTCGCTCTAGCAAGCGTTTTTTCTGGTCAGAACTAAGTCCTACTAAACGACTTTCTAACAAGGGTAGTAGTGTGTTGCCAGTTATGCCAGTAAGTTGGTATGGTTGCCAATTTTCGAGGTTATCTCTGCACAAAACATTCACTCGTTTTGCTATGCTCGCTTGAGCACTTTTTATATGCTCATTCCACTCTCGCTCCCAGTGCGTAAAGATAAACATAACGGGCCATTTTTCTTTGAGGGCAGTACTTACCAACATATCTGCTAAATCAATTAGTGTTTTGTCAGCAGGTACAAGGTTATTATCTTCAAGCATTATAGAAAACTGAGCATCATCAATTACAATGACCGCAGGAATAGATTTCATACCTTTTTGCTTTTGCATGACTTTACGTAAGTCATTGGTTATTTGTTCAGTTAAATCATTTTTGCTCTGTTCTTTACGTTCTTCTAAACTGACTCGGTCATCAGCACGAAGCTTGCGTGTATTTTGAACTAACTCAAAGCCAAGCTTTAAAAAACTAGACCCAGGAATTTCATCTATAAGAAAGTCTTTACCAGACTCTTTCAGCGTCTTACCGTAAGTATCTATATAGGTTCTGACTGATTTAGATACATTTTCAAGGTGTAAGGTAAGTTCTTCTAAATGAGCCTTTACAGCACTGGTTGAATTTTGATTTCTGCCAATCACACTATTTAGACGAACTGCCCACCATAAGTAGGGCATAGCAATAGCATCGTTACAAGCTTTTACATCTGGATTAACAAGCAAATTTTTATCTTTTTGCGTAAGCACATCAGGCCAATAACCATCTTTACCGATGCCATCTTTTTCTATAGAAAGCCAATTGTAAAACTCTTGTACCAAGCGTGTTTTACCCAAACCAGACTCAGCCAGCAAGACCACAATCTGTGGCTCACCCTGCTCTACCTTGTGCCAAACATCTTGCAAGTGTTTAAGATCATCTTCACGACCACAAAAAGGACTAGCTTGTGTAGGGTTAGACATAATTCAGTATACAGGATTTCTGATGTTAGTTCATCATTCAAAAGAAGTAGGGTGGATACCTCTTGGTAAAATGTTTGGTTTTATCAAACAATTTAAACACGCTATCATCCCAACTAAGCCTATGAGTGACACAATAAGCGATATATCAACCAACTGCTGCACACCCCAAAAACCTTCAACTACAGTTGAAGCATCTTTGTACTATAAGTATTCATGTAGACCAACTTATCTTACTAAAGTCGATATTTAGATTTTTTTGTTTTGAGCATTCGAAGTATACTGAATGATGATATGTTTTCTAAGTATAAAAAAAGACGCTACAACTATGTAGCGTCTAAATAGAGTTCGTCTAGTCTGCCTTAAGCAAATTTTGTAACAACATCATTACTGATGCGTGTACCAACATGTTCATCAGAAAGTAAACGTTCTAAGTTGCCTTCAGTAAAAATATCAAAAACGTTAATTGGCATGTTCTTATCCATACAAAGACTAATAGCCGTCATATCCATAACTTTCAAACCATCATTAATGACATCTATATAGCTTAGGGTATCGTATTTCTTAGCATTTGGGTCTTTTTGTGGATCAGCATTATAAACACCATCCACTTTATTCTTAGCCATCAACACACACTCAGCATCAATTTCTAATGCACGTAGTGCAGCAGCCGTATCAGTAGTGAAAAATGGATTACCTGTTCCGCCACCAAAGATAACCACACGACCTTTTTCTAAATGGCGCATCGTACGTCTACGAATATAAGGCTCAGCAACTTCTTTAACTTCAAGCGAAGTCTGAACACGTGTATCTACACCAATTTGCTCTAAAGCATCTTGTAGGACTACTGCATTCATAATCGTTGCCATCATGCCTACATAATCTGCTGTAGCAGGTTCCATACCAGCACCTTGCTTTGCACCACGCCAAAAGTTACCAGCACCAACAACTATAGCTAGTTGAACGCCGCGGCTATGGGCCGCGGCGACTTCTTGTGCAAGTGCTTTTGTAGAGTCTGGTGAAACACCAAACCCTTGTTCTCCAGAAAGGAATTCTCCTGAAAGTTTAAGGAGCACTCGCTTCATAGTTATTCTCCGATTGAGATTCGGTTGAATGCACCGATTTGGATATTCTCACCGATTTTTGCAATAGATTCGTTAATCAGTTGCTCAATGTCTTTGCTATCATCTTTGATGTAAGCTTGCTTCATTAAGCAGTTCTCTTGATAGAACTTATTGATGCGACCTTCAACCATTTTCTCAGCAATGTTTTCAGGCTTGCCTTCTTCTTTAGCTTGATTAAGAAGAACTTCACGCTCTTTAGCAATAATATCTTCAGGAACATCTTCAGGTGTTTTATAGCTTGGGTTAGCCATAGATACATGAATGGCCAAGTCTTTAGCAATCTGTTGGAAATCTGGGTTACGAGCAACAAAGTCTGTCTCGCAATTAAGCTCAACAAGTGTCGCTATCTTGCCGTTGTGGTGAATGTAACTACCAACATAGCCTTCAGTTGCAGCACGATCAGCTTTTTTACCAGCTTTAGCAATACCACGCTCACGTAGAAGCTGTGCAGCTTTCTCAATATCGCCTTCAGTTTCTGCTAGCGTATTCTTAACGTCTAACATGCCTGCGCCAGTCATAGCACGAAGCTCTTTAATACTTTCCATTGTTACAGCCATAGGTGTATCCTTTCCATAAAGTGTTTAGATATTTTGTTAAACCAAATTAGTTACCTAATTTAGTGAATATCTCGATTTTAAATACCTATTCAGTCAGTTCAAAATTTCTTTAAAAACAAACTTCAGCATGTTTTTGTAGCGAAGCGAAGAAAACTGCTAGGTACGTGTCAACCAAGTGCGTCAGTACATTACTCGCTTGCAGCACTACATTAATTCGCTTGCAGCACTACATTATTCGCTTGCAGCACCACGTTCCGCTGCTTGAGCAATCGTATCTTCTGGTGATGCCATCGGAGCAACTGGAGCTGCGTCTACTGCTGGTGTTGCATCTGTCGCATCTGCTGCTGGAGCTGCATCTGTCGCATCTGTCTTAGCGTCTGCTGCATTTGCTGCTGCTGCGTCATCAGAGCCACCACGTACTTCAACAATTGCATCTGACAAACGTGCTGTTACTAGCTGGATTGAGCGAATTGCATCGTCATTACCTGGGATAATGTAATCAAGCACATCAGGGTCAGAGTCTGTATCTGCAAGTGCTACTACAGGAATGCCAAGTTTATTTGCTTCACGTACTGCAATAACTTCTTTTGCAGGGTCAACAATAAATAGGGCGTCTGGTAGGCGATTCATTTTCTTGATACCACCTAGGTAGCGCTTTAAACGAAGCATTTCTTTACCAAGCTCGATTTGTTCTTTTTTGCTGTAACGTAAGATGCTTTCATCTTCGTACATCTTTTCAAGCTGCTTCAAACGGTTAACACGAAGTTTAATCGTTTTGAAGTTTGTAAGAATGCCACCTAACCAACGTTCGTTGATGAATGGCATGCCACAACGAGTTGCTTCGGCTGCAAGAATTTCTTGGGCTTGCTTTTTAGTACCAACAAACAGAATGTTGCCACCACGAGCTGCGACATCTTGCAAAAATGCAAAAGACTTATCGCTCTCTAGAAGCGTTTTCTGAAGGTCAATGATGAAAATACCATTACGTTCAGCGTAGATGTAGCGCTTCATCTTTGGATTCCAGCGCTTAGTCTCGTGTCCGAAGTGAACACCAGCCTCTAAAAGTTGTTTCATTCCGAGGTATGACATGTTGTCTCCTAATGCAGGACGTTAGAGTGGGATTTTTATTGTCATTCACGATACTCTGTACATCTGAAGTAGCACTGTACATTTTGGTTATGTTTGTGAAAAACAATATGGTTTGAATTCCCTTGTCAGTAAATGTGCGCTGTAAGTGGACATCCTGCTGCCACCCAGTACATCTGCAAGTACCGACAAACGGTTCATAGTACAAGATGCATACAATACTGTCTACGTCTTAATTGCCCCTCTTCTGTAAATCTTTGGTGAGAAAAGGTTTTATAGCTGTTTTTATTTGAGTAAGACTTAAGTTCGGCAAGTAGGGCAGATTCCCTGTAAAATCAAATCAGGTTCATCTATGTTCCAGCCTTTGGCATATTGCTTTGCATTTGCATGTAATTGTCGGTGAATTGATGCATTTTCAATATAGGTCAGTGGAATATCGGTAACAGTGCCACATACTTTGCAAACCAAATGGTCGTGAGGGCTAGTGTTGTTGTCAAAAACAGTTTCGCCATTGCCACCTTGAAATTCACGCAACAAACCAGCAGTACTTAACACACGAAGGTTTAAATAGACTGTTGATAGACTCAACTCTTCGCCCCGTTCTTTAAGCTCCTGAAAGAGTTTTTCCGCACTGATATGTTGCTTGCGCTCACCAAAAATGCTCAAAATAGCTTCTCTAGGCTTACTGTAGCGCAAGCCGTAGTCTTTGAGTTTTTGGCGTATTGCCACGTCTTTTTTTGTACTGTTCGAACTTTCCATTATTTTTATTCAACTATTTTGACTATATCGCTATATTCGAAACATTCTAAGAATATAGGGATTAAATATAGGGATTAGTTAGGTGATTTGCCTTTAATGTTGGTTGTCATGCAAATAAGCTTTAGTAAGTTTAGCATACGGCTCGAGCCAGTTAAAGATAGTTTTGAAAGAGAGCTTCACCTTAAAGAATGAACTAGAGTGAAGTAGGGTGTCGAATTCCTACTCAGTAAATACTATATTTTGTTATAAAAATCACATAATGCTGACAAAAAGTCTCTATCGCTATGACATACAACATGCTCTAAAATGCATTATGGCTTTTAGAGATCGTGTTTTAAACCTCAGCAGCCCAGAAGCGGTAGAAGGATTTTTAGAACAATTTCCTACCAGTGTTATTTTCAAGGCAGGTACATGCCATAAAACCATGCAAGGTTTTGGTTTTGTTCAAGAGAAGTTAGAAAACCGTGAAGACCTGATGGTTGGAATTATTCGTGTTGTTGAATCACGCCCTGCAAGCAACCTTATTACAGACAAAACAGGTATTGTCCATCAATCTCCACAAGTAATTCTCTTTAAAGATGGTCAAGCTGTTTTTGATGTAGATAATTGGGACATCACACCTGAAGTGCTTGATCAAGGCTTTAGCCATGCACCAGATAGTGGTGAAAAGGTTGAGTCAGATGAAAAGACATCAAGTGATCTTGGTATTTACAAACGCATGATTGAGCAATACTTGAGTGGTGACCTGACAGATCAGCAATTCGAACATGTATATACTATGACCTTTAGAGATGATGC
>CALDTA010000097.1:0-2697 GCA_937924455.1 uncultured Deinococcales bacterium | reverse complement strand
TGAATCTTGTGAGTTTTTTTGTTGAGATGGTACTGATGACATGATGAGGCAAGCCCGCTTTAGAGATAATCAGTTTATAGATAATCGTTGACTGATGTATCGCAGTCTAAAAATGTAAGATTACAAAAATGTTTCCACTTTTAATAGCAATGATCACAAATTAAGGTTTGCTCAAGCTTTGGTGAGATTATAAATAATTGATGTCAAAATAGTAAACGTTTGTTCATATTGATAGTTGTCTCAAACGATGTGATTCTGTTGGATGACACACTTTCTAGCTGCGAGAATCTTTTTTGTAATTGCTGTCTGTTTTGATTTTTGATGAAATAACAAGCATAAGTACCACCAAGGCAAGTGTGCAGATGAGTATGATCGTTAGTAAAATTTGTGGACCTGTGCTTTCAAAAAATTGACCGATTAACCAAGGTAATGACATAGCACCTAAACTAACACCAGTAAAAAAGAATCCTGTTATTCGTCCAGTAACTTGCATATTGTTATCCGCTAAAGCAAGTAGTGTTGGGAAAACAGCAGCGATAGATAACCCTAGTAGAATTGTTCCAATCCATAAACCAACAAGAACTGTACCTTGGGAAAATAGAAAAGCAATGCTCAAAAGTGTTGCGCCTAGGCATAGCCATAGAAGGTGCTGTGGTTTGAATGTCATGGCAAATGGAATGGTGAGTAAGCGACCAAGTGTAAATGCGCCCCAAAAGCCTGAAGTAAGGTAAGCTGCCATTTGCTCTGAACCAATGTTGAGCTGGATGACATAGGTATAAATCCAGTTGCCAAATCCAACTTCTACACCAACATAGATAAAAAAGAAGAGGGCAATAAGAAAAATGAGTAGGGAAGGGCTAGATGATTTCTGAGACTCTGTCTCGTCTGTGTTTTCGTTACTGTCATTAGCTTCACCTACTGCTGGACTTGCAATAAAAAGATAACTGATAGCAATGGGTAAAACCATAGCAGCAAGTAGCCAATAGGTCCAACCAATGTTGCCGATGCCGTGGAAGTAAGCCACGATGAGCGGAATGATGAATGCACCGATGCCAAAGAAAAAATGTAGGGCATTCATAAATGGTCCTAAGTTATCTTTATGCGTCCAGACAACGAGTGTGTTTGTGCCAACATCTAACATGCCTTCGAAAAAGCCAATGAGCAACATCATGGTTGCTAAAGGCCAGAGGAGCTGAATCAGAGGTATTGTTCCTAGGACGATTGATAAAGAAAATAGTGTGATACAGAGAAGTAGATGCCCACGTAGTTTGTCGAAAAGTCTGCTTCCACCAAGTGAGGCGAGGAGGTAGCCAAGTGAACGTACTGCAAATAGGATGCTGATAGCTTTTAGTGTGCTGCCTGTATTAGATGCTAAGTAGGGTAAGGTAGGTCCAAGTGAGGCATGGACGAGACCAAGGATGATGAAACTTAAGTAGTAGATACTTGTAGAAATGATTTTTTGCGTTGGCATTTAGCTTTCAACAATCTGGATGCCAAGTTCTCGGTAAGGCTCGAGCCCATCTGTAGCATCCGTAACAATATAATTTATAGAACTCGCATCACAAATATGAAATGCAGAAGCAGTATTGAGTTTTTCAGCAGTAGTAGTAGCAACAGTTTTGGCAGCGTTCTCAATCATGATTGATTTTAATTGTGCTTGTTCACGGTCTATTGTTGTTATACCGATGGAAGTATGAATACTACACACACCTAGAAAGCATAAATCAGCATGAGTCTTTTGCAAGCTGTTATAGGCTACTGCACCTACAACTGTCATATCATCTGTATTTATGTTGCCACCAATCAATATGATTTTGAGGTTTTTATGATTTGCAAGTGCAATAGCAACATGTGGGCTAGTAGTAACAATAGTTGCAGATAAATTAAGGTCAAAACTTTGAGCAATTGCAAGGCAGGTAGTACCAGCATCAACAAAAATGACTTGCCCATCTTTTGCAAGTTTGGCAGCAATTGCTGCCAGTTCTAATTTTAATTCTTGATCTTGGTAGCTACGTGCAGTATATGGTTTTACACTTGGCGAGATTGGCATTGCTCCACCATGTACTTTGCGGAGCTTGTTTGCTTGTGCCAAATCACGTAAATCACGTCTTATAGTGTCTTCAGAAACATTGAGTGATTCACTTAATTTAGCAACAGTTACCTTTCCTGTATGCTGTAGGTTTTCGAGAATAGTAAGTTTTCTCTCTTCTGCTAGAAGTGGGTTTGTTACGTTTGGCTTTAAGCTGCTTTCTGCGCTTATTTGCTGTTTTTTCATTGATTATGCATTTTATTGCGGTTTATTGCTGCTGTCAAGGTGTTTAGTAAGATATTAAAGTGTTTAGCAAGGTATTAAGGTGCTTAGCAAGATATTAAAGCAAAGATTTCCCATATAAAGTCGTTATGATATTTGGCAATGATGGTCTATGTTTATCGCATATTATTTAGTTTTTTATTAACTGTAACTACTAGTTTTGCACAAGGTGTTGTTCAAACGCAGGTTGGAACACAAGTTCAAGCACAGGTTCAAACACAAGTTCATACACAGCATGGTAGCTACAGCACAATTACGCCTCCAATGCTCCAGCAAATGCTGAATACGCAAACAGAGAACTTTTTACTTATCAATACACACGTAAATTATGAAGGTGAAATTCCTACAACAGATGTCTTCATACCCTTCAATGAAATTGCGAAATA
>CALDTA010000096.1:0-4570 GCA_937924455.1 uncultured Deinococcales bacterium | reverse complement strand
AGCCATTTAAGAGTTATACCGAAGTGAATCATAAATGTCATAATCACAAACATATCGAAGCGTTGTAACTTGTGTGCCCTTCGGTTCTGATGACAACTTTTTCTGCTAATGGATTATGACTTTCTTCTTTCAGTTTAGTATTAGATGCTACATTCAGAGATATCTAATACCGAAGTGAATCATAAATGTCATAATCCCAGTCAATACACAAGGTTTTCAAGCCTTTATCCTTCGGTTATTTCGCAATCTTTGCGACTATATCTTTATGACATTCATCTTTCAGTTTAGTATAAGTGAGCAGATAAGGTATAGAAGAATGGCTTCAAAACTCCCATAGTCATGTAGGGGTGCGTCCCGCTAAAGGTTGAACGTATATCTAAAGAAATAGCGTTTCCATGTAACAACTGTACACACTAAGTGAGTTAGTTCTTACTCGTTACGAAGCTCGCCGATTCACTGCTGTTGCAGTGAATCGTGGAACTGCTATACATATAGTTTCGGACACGGTATAAAGCCTGTATAGGACGTTGTATCTATTTAAACTTAAGACTAGTCCACGCACTATTAAATGCCATGAGACTAAAGACTATAATCCTCACCCGGATTGACAAAAACGTTTGATTCCCACGCATATTGCTTGTCATATAGTTCTTTATACCTACCATCTTTAGCAAGCAATTCTGCATGATTGCCTCGCTCTATAATCTCGCCATCTTCCAGTACTAAAATCTGATCTGCTTTGCGAATTGTGCTTAATCTATGCGCTATAACAAATACTGTACGTCCTTGTTGTAGCCTATCTAATCCTTCTTGAATCAAGGCTTCGCTTTCGCTATCTAGGCTTGATGTCGCTTCATCTAAAATTAAAATCTTTGGGTCTGCAAGAAGCGCTCGAGCTATAGCAATTCGCTGCCGTTGTCCACCAGAAAGCTTAATGCCACGCTCACCAACAATCGAGTCATATCCATCTGGAAAAGCCGAGATAAAGCCATCCGCATTAGCAAGCTTACTCACTTCTATAATGTCTTCCATACTTGCTTCTGGTCTAGCAAATTTAATGTTCTCAGCAATAGACCCATCAAATAAAAAGTTTTCTTGCAATACAACACCCAAGTGCTTACGATAGTCACCTAAACGTACCTCTGTTAGGCTATGCCCATCAATTGAAACTTCACCAGACGTTGGTCGGGCAAATGCCATCGCCAAGCTCACTAAGGTACTCTTTCCAGAACCGCTCGAGCCCACCAACGCAGTCGTCGTACCTGCAGTTGCAGTTAAAGAAACACCCTTCAGTACAGGTAAATCCGCTTCGTATTCAAAAAAGACATCTTCAAACGCAATATCGCCTTTTATATCTGGCAATTCTGCTAAATCAGCATCATGGGCATCTTCTGCTTCAAGCTCCATAATGTCTCGAATACGATCAAGCCCTGCGAAAGCCTCACTAATTTGCGTACCTATATTAGACATTTGAATAATTGGTGCAACAAGCACCCCGATAAAGGCAACATACATCACCAAATCCCCTAAAGTCATTGCACTAGACTGAATCGCACGACCCCCAAAGAAAATCAGTAATGTACCGATAGCCCCAACAATCACCGTGGCAAAAGCAGTAACTGCACTTGTACCTTTGATGCTTCTTTTGATGTTATTGAATAAGTCACCAACGCCATTAGCAAATTCATGCTGCTCTCGCTCTTCCATACGGTAAGCTTTCACCACACGAATGCCACTGAGCGTTTCGCCTAAGCGACCCGTTACAGTTGCGTTGATTTCACCTCGTTCACGAAATATCGGTCTTAAGGTATTAAAAGCAAATGCCATCACAGCTGCAAAAGCAACTAAGAAAACGATGATTATCAACGTGAGTTTCCAATTGAGGTAAAACAACACGGCCAAGGCAAGTACAGCCGTAAGCGCTCCCCCTAGCAATTGAATGATTCCTGTACCAATCAGGTTACGAATACCTTCAGCATCTGTCATAATCCGAGAAATCAAAACACCTGACTTGGTTTCATCAAAAAATGAAATCGGCAGTCTTGTAACCTTTTCCTGCACCCGAATCCGCATATCCATAATGGCTTTTTGTGCTGCGATGCTCACTACTTGCGCTACTGCATAGGTGGTAATAGCTTGTAATAAGGTAGCTACACCCACAGCAAGTGCTAACCAGCCCAAAATTTCCCAACGTCCATTTCCTAAAACATCATCAATCAGAAACTTCGTGGAGGTAGGCAATACAAAGCCTAGCAAGCGCCCTATAATCATCAAGATAAACCCTATGATGAGATTTCGACGATAGAGCTGAATCAATACTTTTGCTTCTGCCCATACAGCAGAGCGGGAAATTTTCTTTTTTTTCATATTTAGCTATTCACATCCAAAAGTAGGGTCTTTACAAACTCCTGCAAGTGTATCACCCTAGCAAGCATTGCCTTCACCTATAAGTAGGAAGAGTGCGTCCCACCCAAAGTTGAAAACACACATAGCTATATTAAACTCATTTTTAATATCATCTGGGACGCACCTTGGAAGTTTCTCAAAAAGTATAGAAACTTCTAAGTATGCTGAAGTCACTTTCAACCTCAAATTAGCGTTTCCTCGAAATACTGACCCTACTGTATGGATTTATTCTTACTCGCGCTGTGTGGTTTTCACAGACATCTGCATCGCCGATTAACTGACTAGAGTCAGTTAATCGTGGAACAGTTACGCACCCAATAGGAAAGTAGAATAAGAAATACCTGCACCCAAAAGATGCAGGTAAAACGCAAAGGAAAAGTTAGTTCTTTAATTGTCGTTCAAAAAAACTTAGCATCTCGCTAAAGGCATCAGTTGCTGCTTCATTCCTGTTTACCTCAACACCATTCACCATAAAACCATGCGGTTCACCTTGATAAACCTTTAGTTCAAAGTATTTGTTAGCCTCATCAAGTGCTTGTGCATAGTCATAAATATCTGCAATAGGACTAGGGCGGTCTTTCGTACCATGAACAATGTACAGCGGGGCATTCAAATCAGCCACTAAATCCATTGCTGAAGGCTCACCATTTTTAGGAAAACCATACCATGCAAAACCAGCATCAAAAGCTTCAATTTGTGGCAGTAGCAACATAGTATAGCGTCCACCTGCACAAAAGCCTGTTAGACCTATTTTGTCAGAGACCTTAGCTGTCGCTTTAAGAAAATCAATACTATCCAGTGATAACTGCTTTACGGTTGCATCAGACGGTTGCCGACCAAATGTCTGCCACTCAACTGATAACACCACATAACCTGCTGCTGCAAATTCTCTTGTAAATGTCTTATAGCCTTCTTGCAAACCTCGGAAAGAATGAAGGAGCACAATACCAGGATAACTACCTTCGGCTTCTGGACTTGCCATATAGGCTGGATAGCTCTGCCCACCACTTTCAACCATGACGGTTTCGACAACAACCCCTTCAAGTTCTCCACCTGTCTGAGCTAAAGAAAAGCTTAAGATAAATGCTGTGAAGATAATCAATACTACAATACGCTGAAACATAAAACCTCCACTAACATCATAATGTTCAAAGCACGATTCACTCCGTAGCTCTCTATACGAACAGACATCTATGCAGGGAGTCTACTATTTAATACGACAGTTCTTAATACGTCAGTTCAACAATCTTTAAACCATCTTCCAAGGTCAGCTTGGTATAAATCTCAAACCCAAATTTTTGATACAGCGCTACAGCAGGAATATTATCTTCAGCGGTAGATACTAAGATTGTTTTGTCTTTTTCATTCGCAATAACATGTTCTAAGAGTTGAGTAGCTATACCTTTACGAAACGATGTTGGTTTAACAACTAAAGCTGCAATCAAAACGGTGTGTTTATCTACCATCTCTAATTCGCATATACCAGTAAGTTCATCAGACTGCCTTTCATCAAGCTGTATATAGCCAAAAAAACGATTCTTGCTTTCCGCAATATCTTTTACAGTTCGGTTTAAGGGATAAAATTCTTGAATATTTAGTAACTCTGCTTCTACTTTGTAGGCAGCTTGCATTACTTGGTGGATGCTCTTTGCATCTTTAAAAACGTCTAGTTTTTTAATCATTGTTTAGAGAAATTTTTCAAAGCTTCAATATGTAGTTTCGCTAGGTATATAGAGTATGTAAGGTATGTAAAGTATGTAAGGTATCTAAAAGCATGGCAAAGGCAACGGGCATAAAAATCTATACTTCTATAGTACCTTCAGTAATCATCACACTATGACCACCAATCCAAACCCCACTAACTTGACCAGCTTCTTTTTTGGCTCGAGCCTTCAACAAACTAGGTCTACCCATTTCAACCCCTTGAGCAATCTGCCAAGCAAATTCACCACTATCTCCTGATTCATAATGTGCTAACAAACCTGCCAGCGCACAATTTGCACTACCCGTTGCAGGGTCTTCGATTGTCCCCCCAAGTGGTGCAAACATCCTCGCACGAATATCCACTTCATCATCACGTGTATGAATGTAGGTATGGAAGTTTGGTCTTAGGCCTAAAGCCTCTATCTCTAACATCACATTCATATCAACACGAACTTGCTCA
>CALDTA010000095.1:0-6422 GCA_937924455.1 uncultured Deinococcales bacterium | reverse complement strand
ATTACATTACTCTTACCTTTAAGTGAAAGTGTACCAGTGATTAGACCAGTCTGATAGTCAATGCTTAATCCTGTAGGTAGACCAGCAGCTAAATAAGTAAGCGTATCGCTATCTGTATCAGTTGCTACAATCTGTAAGCTTACTTGGTTACCTCGACGACCACTTTGGTTTCTTACGCTTTGAATGCTTGGCGCAGCATTGCTCGAGCCATCCCCAGCAGTATTCCAAGGAATCGTACCACTAACAGTTACGCCAGCTTGCAACTTGATGTTTGAAACAGTGTCCGCACCATAAGTGAATTGCTTATCACCAATGGTTGCACCTGTAACAAAAACTTCACCTTTGTTCGCAGTCTTAATATCAATAAGACCAAGCTTACGGTAAAGAACACCTGATACACCTGCGTCATAGAAGCTTGTTCTGTCTTCTAGCGTAGTTGTCATCTGTGCCCAGTCTTGTGAAATCAACGGTAGCTTTAGGTACTTGTCATAAGCCTGAAGTGTTGCTTCTGTCCAGTCATAGAGCAAGCTGCGACCTTCAGCATATTCACGCAAGTTTGCCTGATGCACAAAGTGTGGATACGGTGAACCAGTTAAGATATGGCGCATAGCAATATCTGCTTCAAATTCTAGGATTTGGTCCCAAGTCTGATTTTCACTAAAGAATGCATTACCACTACCATCTCGTACAATGCCATTAGGTCCGTATAGATAGTTAAACTCACTTACGTTTTCTCTAGGGTCAGTTACATTATAGAAAACGTTCGTTGGCCAACGTGGGATGAGTTTGATACGTGGCTCGAGCGGGTGTGTAATCAAGCAAGTTTCACACTTTGCTTCGTGACTGTGCCAGCCTCTGTTCGCTGCAAGATAGGTAATGCCAGAATCTACAGCAGCTTGAAGCATAGCCTTATTTGAAGCTTCTAGACCATACTGACAATACGGGTCACCTTCTACTTGGTCGAACTTACACTGTGCACCTGCTGGCGCATCACTGATTCTGTACCAACCAAGACCTGAGTGTTTGCCTGTTACTAAGAAGCTTCTGTTGTAAGCAGGTAGATTAGCTGTACCAAAAACGTTGTTCTGCTCGAGCTCAGCTTTTGAAGCTGCATAATCTAAGAAGTCCATTTCTGCATGGCTCCAAGTATGGCTAACCCATGGGAAAAAATCACCTAAGCATAGTGAAGCTTCACTAAGTGTAGCTCTATTACGACAATTGCTTGTAGCCTCTGGATTTGCACCACGAGCATTAAAGACCTGATTGTAATTTAAGTTAGGAATGTTAAAACGACTACGCAAATCTAGAATACCATCTTTGGTATTGTAAACATCAGTTGCACTAATTCTAAAAGTCTTTTCTGCATAGGTAAAGTTCTTGTTGGTTTCAGGATTCCAAACATCACTTTCTAAATACCAATCGTCAACATCTAAACTTAGATAGTAACGACGCTCACCAATGAATGTACCTCTTGTTACCCAACGTAGTAGGTCATAACTTAATAACTGCGAATGTAAAACATATGGATTGTGTGCAAAAGTCATAACAATCTGCTCACGGTTATCCGCTGTTTTTGTCATTACACCTAGTACATTGCCACTGGTGTCTTGCAAGATTGGCGTGACTGAACCACCTTCACCTAAAGCTGTATCATTCAATTTAGCTTGATAGGTATAAGCATAGCGAATTGGAATTTCTGCACCACTCTTAAGTGAATCAAAAATCTCTGCACCATCATTGGTCATAACCATTGGGTGTGGTGCTTCCATTGTACTCACAGCACTCACAAACTCCATACCATCAGCAGCTTGCGGGAAAGCATACATAACAACTTGACGGATACCAAAATCACGCTCATATTGCCAAAGCGCATTCCACTCATCAGCATCAAAGTAACTTAACCATGTCGCACCACCATCTGGGGTATAGGAAAGTGCATTATTGGCAAGGAATACACCTTGAAAACGACCTGTTCCATCTGAGTTAACTAGCTTTTCCATAGTAAGGTCTTCTTGACTAGCAAGTAAAACCTCATATGGCACACCAACATTGTTTAGAAGTGCTTCTAAACCACCAAGCCCAGGATCGTCAGCAGTCGCTGCAATAAGCAAAATCTGCATCTCTACTGCAGTAAACACATCACCAACTGTAGAACTTGGTATATTTACCGCAATTGTGTCATTGGGAAGTCTAAGTCTCTGTTCACGTGGAGGTCGTTCTGGTGTATTTACGTCCAGATCGGAGGAAATTTGCTGTAGCGCTTGTTTGCGAACATCTTCATCTTGATTACCCGCCAAAGCATTTGGTGCAAAGGTTTGTTCTCCGCCACCACAAGCTACTAGAGCAAAGAATACAGCACTCACAATAACTGCGAGCAAGCCTAAATTCTTTTTATTCATTTTTGTGCCCCTTGATTAGATTGTCACGTGCATCTCTGCGCTTTCTAGTATTAGAAAACAGTTAGAACACATGCTCCACATAGATTAGGGAATAACAAGAGCACTTTTGAGTTATGGCTAATTAATTGGACTTAACTGTACTTATAATGTTGAACTTTGATAACAACAACCTCACAACTTTCAACCTCAGCCCATACATTTATACTCGAACTCTCTAACGATAAGTAAAACTTCCGTAAGATTCAGAATTTTCAGTCATGGTTGACTAACTAACATCCTCTAAATTGGTGCGAGAAAGTCACTTTTCTAAAAATTTCTTTTAGAATTTTGTGCTTTTATACCGTATCCGAAAGTATCTGTCACTAACGTGACTAGTCTGAAGTTTCAGGTGCTCAACTATTATTCCGTTTCACACGTGTATTTCGTTTCACACATGGGTTTCATCTGAGTTAAGACTAGCAACCTCCTACAAGATTAAACGGAATCGGTATTGTATTATCCTTTGCTTTAATTGCAGAGACAGGAGCTTTATATGTACACAGTCATGGGTATACGACGCTTGGCAACAATCATTACACTACTTGCACTAACACTATCTGGCGCTATGATTACAGCAGCACAGTCTACAACAGCACAGTCTACAGCAGCACAAAATGAAATGTTTGCTGTTACTTCAGACCAAAAAGCAAACACCTTATCGATTTATTCCAAAGGTCTAGTTTCAAAAAATGTGGTTTCTATCAACGGTGTAGCAAATTCAGTATTTGCATCTGCACATGTTCATGGTAACAACGGTTTTAGCATGAAAGGTACACTCAAACATGTTTTAGCCTGTATTCAACGTGACGAAAATGGTCTTTGTTTAGGTTTAGAAGATGCAGTTGAACCTTGGAAACAATTTTCAGGCGCACTCAACCAATCAAGCTATATTTGTGATACGAATGCGTCAACCTTACTCTGTAATCGCAACGCTCCAAAATTCCTTATTGATAATCCATTTAATCCTTGGGATATCAATGGCAGTATCAAAGCAAATGACGCCATGAGTCCTGTCATTAATCCTGAAGCCGCAGCTATCTTCAGTATGTATGCTGCTGGCTATGTAAGTGGTGAAACACTACAAGCTTTAGGTTATATTTCTGCAAATACATCCACACTAAACTTTGGTCTTCATGAAATTGCTGATACGAATGGTGACGGTGTATTTAACTACGATGCCAACTACGGTGCAACTGATAGCCCAACTGACCTTTCAGTAGTTATAAGACACATGTGCCAAACATCAGAAAGCACCTTTATGTCTGCTAGTGATTTGAGTTCTCGCCTAAGAGATCCATCTTTTGCTGCTGGAAGAACTATCTGCACACTTGGTAATGTTTCAATTCCTAGCTCGGTAAACCTTCAAGGTATGAACTTAATCTTGATGAATGGTAGCAGACTAGACTTCAATGGTGAAGCTATGATCGAAGACAGTATCATTATTCTTGCGGATGGTAACCTTGGTCTAAAAGGTGGCATGATTAAAGATTCTGTTATCTATACTGGTGGCTCTATGGAAATTGCAAAGAATGTTTCCATTCAGGGTGTCACAAGCTTACTAACTGGCGGACACATGAGCTTTTTAGGAAGTACTACTGTTGCAAATGACCAAGATGGTCCATTCATCGGACTAAGTGTTATTTCAAACGGAAACATTCAATTCAATGGTAGCTCTGATACCTACGGTATCTACCAAACAAGAGGGTCTTACAGACAAAATGGTCACTCAAGCATTTATGGAACAGTGCTTGCAGGACAAGACATCCTGATGAATGGTGGTATCGAAATCAATACAACCCTTCCTGTATTCAATCCAACACTGACAGCTTCTTCTATCAGTGGGAGTGCATCTCAATAAGTTTTCAAACTTAAGATTACGATACTAAAAATAGTAGAAATCATGCACACTATTTCTCATAAGAAATAGTGTGCATGATTTTTTGTAAGCTACTGACAGTCACGTTCTATACTTTCTAACATCTCTATACCCAATTTGCTTTCACGTTTTAAAAATCAAGCTACAACAAGTCACAGCACCTTCAGCCTTTGCAAGCTCAGTTGCCAAAACCGTATGCACCTTTAAACCCTCTGCTTTTAGCTTTGCACATGTTTTTGGAAATTCTTCTGGATAGATAATATCCTCACCTATCAAAACAGCATTTGCAGCATAGGGTTCGCTAGGGTCTATTTCTATGATTTTCATATCAGGAAAAAGACTTGGGTCAATCCATGCTGGATTTAGTAGCAAAACATCTTTTGCCACTATGCTTACCGCAGATTTTAGGTGGAGGCAATCCTTTACTTCGATGGTTTTGACGGTGTAGTTGTGGGGCTCGAGCCCTGCCCTCAACTGCTCAACAGCCGCCTGATTACTCCTAGTCGACAAACCAATATATATCGTTCTACCCACCTTGAGTATATCTCCCCCATCAAGCGTACCAGGAGCTTTAATATCAATCAGTTCTCTATAAGGTGCTAGCGCAACACGAATAGAATCTACTTCTGCTTGCCTAGATTCTGCACCAGGGCGAGTACTCACTGCAACCTCATCGAGCACCAAAGCTGCATCTTCCACAAACACAGAGTCAGGCATAGTTGGTTCAGCATCTAGCGTCAACACTGTACAACCAATTGACCTTAGTAATGCAACATAAGCTTCATGCTGCTCTGTTGCAACTTCAAAACTAATAGACTGTCTATCTAAATGGGTAAGTTCACACTTTTCAATGGCTGGGCTAACTTTGCGGGTAATAGCAGTATAACTAGACATAACAAAATAGTAACCTATTTCATCGAAAATCAAGGGATAGAACAATTAGAACTGCAAAACAATTAGAACTGTAAAACAACTAGAACTGTAAAACAAAAGCTTAGAAAACAAAAGTTTCATCTGCAATCTCACCTGTACAAATAAGCCCTAATACACAAGCAAAAACTTGAACTCGCACAGCGTTCTCTCCACTTTCCTCAGCACTAGCCGAAAAATTGCCAGACAGTCTTACTTTTGCTTGACCAACATCACCAATAACAGGAACAAAAAAATCAATGCTTGGGTTACTCACCGATAATGTTTCTTCATATATTTGATTGTCAAATGCTTTGATGCTTACTTTTGCAGTCAGTAAATCTGGCTGTACATCATAGCAAAATTCAAACTCAGTAATCTTTTGGCAACTACGGGCTATACTTGCAACACCGATTTGCCGACTATCTACAGCTTTTTCAGCTAACATGTCTACAGCTTCAAGCTCAACAGTATAAGTTTTGTTTAATTCAGTGTAGCTATGAACTAATTGAATATTTTGAAAATTGCTATTGACTTCATCACTCGTACCATCACCCCAGCGCACAACAACTGACTGCAAATCACTATTCGCATCACTTACACTGGCTGACAAGTTTACTGCCTCTGCCTGATCGAGCACACGTTCAACAAGAAAACTATTGATTTTTGGCGAGGTATCTACAGCACACGCTGCTAGCAAAAAACTTATGGCCAACAGCGAAGCTAAAATTTTACAATCTCTGACTCGTTTCATAAATACACTCTTCAATCAGTACACACAAATTATTCAATACACGCAAACTATTTCAACACTTTTAAAGCACAAATTTAAAGCCCTAAAAACTTTAGCTAAGCACTTTCAAGCTAAGCACTTTAAGTTAAGCACTTTCAAGCTAAACACTTTAGCCTTAATCACTAGCCCGCATCAGTATTTTCAACAAGCTTTTCTACCAATTCTTTAGCTTCTTCATCGCCTTCTTCAATAGCACGATTAAGCATCTCTATACCTAAACGCACAACCTCAGACTTTGACACCAAACGCTCGGAGTTAGATAGCTGATATGCAGTTTTAGTCAACAATGAATCTTGTTCTTCCGTAATCACAACTTGTAATCGTTTACTCTTCTCTTTCTTTGCCATAAGTTCAGGAGCCTCCTTAGATTTTTAAACTGGGTTTAATGACCTGAATTTGAATCAAA
>CALDTA010000094.1:0-6281 GCA_937924455.1 uncultured Deinococcales bacterium | reverse complement strand
AGACATATTGAGGCTTTAGGCTATGGTTATGATCCTTTGCTGGGCTTTTACCAACAGGCTATTCAGGTTATTAATAATCACCTAAAAGAGCATAAATTAGTAAATATGCTGGAAAACAATGGTTTTGACACGCAAAAACTGCTTAAAAAGGTCAAAACAAATAAAAATAGCTTCTTAGTACGTTGGGAGCACCTAGATTTTGACAATGCTATTAGTCAGCATTTTGAAGGTTATGCGTCTCCAGTTGTTGAAGAAGTAGCCCAAGAACATCCTATTTTTAGACGTCCATTTTTTATTGCTTTTAAAGGCTTACGCTCTTAAACGCCCCCAATACATCACAATCTTTGAGCCCTTATACGTAATAGTGTAAGGGCTTTTCTATGTTAAAAAAAGTAGCTATGTAATATCTGTGTAACTGTCAGTAGATTTGCTAACAAAAGCTTTACGGTCAAAATGATAAGCTTTCATATGTAGCTACCCGAGAATCTATTTATCTCCTACAGGGGTCTTAATAAGGACACCTTGTATTTTGTTTTATTTGCTACATAGACACATAAATTTTTGGAGGGTTATCAATGGAATACCACTTTATCGGTCGTGATTTAGAAATTACTGACGCAATGCGCTCTCATGCCGAAGATAAGTTTGATAAGCTCGACCGTTTTTTTAATCAGATTATAGATGCAAAAGTAGTGATGTCATATAACAGTAAAGGTACTTCAACACCTGCAAGGGTAGAAGTTCAGCTCAATATTCCGAATGGCATATTGAGAGCTGAAGAGGATGGTGTAGATACCTATGCTGCGGTTGACTTAGTGCTTGATAAGCTCGAGCGCCAGCTCAAGCGCTATAAAGGCAAGTGGGAAGTACGTCAGCAGCGTCAACAAGGCGAGCCAAGCCCATTCATAACTTTAGTTGATGATGTAGAAGATGACTACATTGAAGAACCCGCTGAAGTTGTAAGGGTTAAGCAGCACACACTCAGACCTATGGCGCCAGAAGATGCTGCTATACAAATGGACGCTCTAGGACACGACTTCTACCTATTTAGAAATTCTGAGACAGACAAAGTTAGTGTGATTTACCTGCGTGATGATGGTAACTATGGTGTGATTGAGCCTGCCAACAGATAAACTTCACTTTTTTTTGAACTATCAGGGCTGATGCTGAAAAATAGCATCAGCCTTTTTTCATGACGATAAACGGTGTGGGGCTTTCTGCGAAGCCATAGCCCTGTAATATTTCTTTTGTCTTTTCTGCACCGTTTGGAATAAAACAACTGAGTTGCTTAGTGCCTATCTCAATAGCTTTGTTTGTTGCGAAATCCAGACATGCAGTAGCATCACCTGAAAAGAAAGCTATGTGCAAAGCCTGTTCAGGCATGAAGCGTGCTCCGCAGATGATGAGACTAGTTGTAGCCTTGTCTTCAAATACTTGATTTTGCTCCACGAAGTGGGTGAGTTGCTCGCTGTTTAGCTTATAGAAGGTTCGGTTCATTACAGCAAAGTTGTGCCAGTTTTGGAGGTGGGGCTGGAGTTGAGGGAGAGTTGCTTTGTTAACTCGCTCAAAACTATTACTAGATGCTACCTTTGCCGATGTAACATCTTTTGTAAAACCCAAAAAGCTTTCCTCAAGTCTAAAGCCAGAATATTCAGCCAAGCCTTTACTCACGGCATTATGCAAACCCGTATACATCCGCATGGTTGTGATACCTTCGCTCATTGCAACCTCAGAAAATCGCTGATAAAGCTTTTTCCCAATTCCCTGACCCTGCGCTTCAGGAATCACTCGCAAAGTTTCGAGCCATGCACTGCTGTTTGCCAAAACCGTAAACTTTGCACAAGCCACAATTTCACCATCCAGCTCAGCGAGCATAAATTCACCACGTGAATCATTTACAAACATTTCGAATACTTGAGGAAGATATTGCAATTTTGGTGTAGACTTTTCTTCCACAATTAGAAGGGCTTGTTTGTCTTGAGCAGTAACTTTGCGAATAGTAATCATTTCAATATACTATCTTATTGTTTCGTACTTATACTAAACTGAAAAAAGAAAGTCATAATTCATCAACAGAAAAAGTTGTCATTAGAACCGAAGGACAGCTCGACTATTAAGTTTCGTTATATTTTTGATTATGACATTTATGATTCACTTCGGTATTAGTCCGCTTACTAAAACTCAACATATAGTTTTTCAATATAGAATAATGTCATTCTGAACAATGTCATTCTGAACAATGTGAAGAATCTCTGAGGAAGTGTATTGCCTATCAAAGCTCTTTTTTAGGTGAAGGTCGAGATGCTTCATTTCGCTGCGCTACATTCAGCATGACATCATCACCCAACAACATCTCAAAGAAGATAAAAAATATCCCTTTGGCTTAAAATCAACCAAAGGGATATGAGTATTATAGAATTAAGTTGACCTTAAGGTTGTAAGCGACCTTCATCTCTTGGGAAGGCTCTTGCAAAACGGACATTCTCAATGCCGAGAAGCAAAGCAGTCAAACGCTCAGCGCCAATCGCAAAACCACCATGTGGCGGCATACCATGTTTGAAAACTTCTAAGTAACCTGCAAATGCTTCAGGGTCCATCTTACGTACTTCAAGTTCTTTGATGAGCATGTCGTGTTCATGCACACGCTGACCACCAGAAGTAATTTCTAAACCACGGAAGATAAGATCAAGACCACGTGTTAAGCCATCTTCGGTTGGGTAGGTATAAAAAGGTCTAGCAGCTTGCGGATAGTGGGTTACAAAAACAAAATCAGAGTCATGTTCTTCTTTTGCCCAGCGACCAAGTAAACGCTCTGCTTCAGGGTCTAAATCTTTGCCACCTGTTTCATAATCAAATTTTTCTTTGACTAAGGCTCTGGCATCAAAGAGAGTGATGCGTGGAAAGTCCACGTCAATATTTGGCATGGTTGCACCAAGACGCTCAAGTTCTTTGCCACAGCGTTCGGCAACTTTGCCCATCATGGATTTAAGTAAAGCCTCTTCTAAATCCATGACATCACTATCGTCTTGGATAAAGCCCATCTCAACATCTAAGCTTAAGTACTCACTCAAGTGACGACTTGTGTGGCTTAGTTCCGCACGGAATACTGGCGCTGTCTCGTATACACGCTCGTACACCCCAACCATGATTTGTTTATAGAGCTGTGGTGATTGTGCTAGGTAGGCTCTCTTGTTGTAGTAGTCAATTTCAAAAAGGTTAGCGCCACCCTCTGCCCCTGCCGATACAATCTTAGGAGAATATATTTCTGTAAAGTCATTGGCATCTAAGTATTCTCTAAAGGCTCGTACTAATTCTGCTTGTATTTTTAAGATTGCTTGCGCCTTTGGCTCACGGAGGCTGACATAGCGGTAGGTTAAGTTTGTGTCGGGATTGACGTTCCAAGCCGTTTTTGGAATCTCGATAGGTGGTGGATGCGTAGCCTCAGTGATGATTTCAAGCTCACCAGATTCAAAAGCACTAACCTCAAAACCACTGGGTGCTTTTGGGTTTTCTGCAACAGTACCTACAACCGAAACACAACTTTCGTGAAGTGGCAAATCAGTCTTTTTACTAAAAACACACTGCACAACACCACTGCGGTCACGTAGATGCAAAAAACGAACGCCACCTAGGTCACGGCGATTATGTACCCAACCCGTAACACGCACTTCTTGACCAACATGGTTGGCAACATCGGAAACCAATATTCGTTCAACACTCATTCAAAACTCAACTCCGTAAAGTTAAAACTAAAGCTATAAAAAAGCCACAAAAAAACCCGAGGATTATCCTCGGGGTATAAACGCAAAGATTCGCGACGCTTATGCCCCGTGCAACCTATTATCAGAATTATCTTCTCTGCTAACGTTTAATTTGATAATTTGTGAACTACGTTTCATTGGAAAGAGCCTAGCAAGCAATATCTTAAATGTCAAATAAAAATGCCCGTCAACTCAAGAAGTTAGAAACTTAGCATCTATGCTAGGTTTTGTTGGCGAAGTAAAAAAGACTGTCATTCTGAGCGATAGCGAAGAATCTTGGTTAAGGTTCAAGAGAAATAACATCTTATGAAGCATTTGCCCGAGAGATTCTTCATCTCGCAAAGCTCGATTCAGAATGACATAACGTTGCGAACCACGAATATGTTTCAGGGGTAGTTTCAAATAGCATACCCCCTACTTCCAAGAACTATGAAGTTTAGAAAAGTTCAGGGAAAGTAAGAGGTATGTCGTTGTGTGGAATTACTTAATTTTAGTTACAAGCAACTGCTGCATTGATGTATAAAGGTTGTCCTGATTCATTCATCAGTGAAGCATTTATATAGCTACGACCATTTTGTACAAAGACTGTGCCATCGTAAGCAGAAAACACACTTGATGGTACGCCAGCAGTTGCGCTATTGATACTGAAGTTTAGTGTATTTACACCATCAGCATTTAAGTTGCTGCTAACAGCTTTATCACCATTTGTGAAATTTAAGCTGTAGGCTAATGGAAATGTGCCACTAATATTCATGGCTGTGGATGAACAGGTTACAGTTGCATCTTCTAAAGTAATGCGGCTTGTAAGTGCGCCAGAAAGTGATAGTGTTTGCGGAGTAATACTTGAGCTTGCTAATGCAGTAGATGGTTGTGCAAACAGTGATAGACCTGCAAATCCTAGAACAATAATCAAGACCATGAGGCTAAAAATTGGATAGGGTGTTGTGTTGGCAGATTTTTGCTCTAATTTTCTTGTTCTCTTGTTTAAGGTTCTATTGATGCTGATGCTTGACATTTGGACGCCTCCTAAAGCGCTGGGTATATCGCTGTATATGTCTTAGACAATAGAAGGTTTAGTCAAAAGAATCAAAGCATAACTTTGATGGTAGTTAGTGCATCTATCAAATTTTTTGATAGATAATTCAAGTCATTGATAGCTAAAATGTTTTACACTATAGGTTATGAAATTTGCCCAGCTCGAGGCCTTACTGAAAGTTGTTGAAACAGGTAGTTTTTCTAATGCTGCTCTGGAACTAGACCAAGCACAGTCGGCGGTTAGTTATAATGTGGGTGAGCTCGAGCTCGAGCTAGGCATCAAGCTGTTGGAGCGGGGCAGGTTTGGCGCAAAAGAAAATGACTCCAGCAAAGACATCATCCCGCACATCCGTGCAATTCAACAGCACATAGCAGCGATTGAGCAAATCAGCAGTAGTCACAAAAAAGGCAAAAAAGGCATTGTTGGAAGCTTAAAGATTGCTACTTTCCGCAGCGCAGCAGGGCGTATTCTGCCACCTATCTTAAGTAGCTTACGCAAGAAACATCCAAAGCTTAGGTTTGAATTTGTAGATTTTGCAACGGCAGATAACTCACTTGGCAATTCAGAGCAGATGCTCAAGCAGCACATTGCTGATATTGCATTTATAGAATATGACATTCCACTCCAAGACAGCTCAGACTTGATTACGTGGGAAGTGCTTAAGGATGAATATCAGGTCATTACGGTTAAAGATGATTCTAGAAAAAGTTTAACTTGGGAAGAAATTGCTCAAGAAGACTTGATTATGGATATGCACGATGAGTGCGCCATCCGAGTTCATGCACATTTTGAAAGCTTGGGGTTGAGTAATACACCCCTTTACAGGGTTCCGCAAGACTCCACAATTTTGCGAATGGCTTCTGAGGGCTTAGGCATCGGCATATTGCCAAAGCTAGCGATTGATGAATTGCCAAAGACAGCTAAAATTATTCCTACTGCAACTGTTTTGGAACGTGGCATTGGCGTTTCGATACTACCAAGTATGTTAAAAGTTCCTGCTGTAAGAGCGTTTTTGAGTTGTTTGAAAGCTATGTACCCAGATAGTGCGATTCCTGCACTAGATTTATAAAAGAATCTGGTCATGCCAAAAAAGTTTCAATTTAGTTCATTTGGGGGTAGTATTTTCGTGTCAATTCAATCTCTTTTAAAGTTAGAAATAAGGATATTTATGAAACAGTGGTTCCCTACCAGTTTGTTGTTAACTGCACTTTTTATATTGCTTAGTTTTATATTGGCGAGTTGTTCTAGTACAGAACCTGTTGGTGTCACAACGCTTGATAGCATTTCTCCAAAACAAGGTAGCAATGCTGGCGGTGTCGAGGTCACCCTAACAGGTGAGAATATTTTTGATGCAAGCGAAGGCTATGACCAAAGCTTAACGGTTAGTGTTTGTGGCGTTCTACTCAAAGATGTTGTAGTCAACGGTGCGGATAGGCTAGTCAAATCACCAAGTGGTAAAAATGTTAATGCAACTATCGGTACAA
>CALDTA010000093.1:0-3250 GCA_937924455.1 uncultured Deinococcales bacterium | reverse complement strand
TCAGAACGTAACTACTAGGGGTATTGACACACCGTCTGTGACGCAAATCTTGTTTCTGTATTTCAGTGAGGTTTAGTACATTATAGACATTTTCGGTGTATCTTGAGAAAACGAGTAATTTCTTATCATTTTAGATATCGCCCTAGACGCAAGATCACATTCTCTAAATTTTGTCAATAGGGTGAGTAGTTACATCAGAACCTTGGTTTTGGGTTTTGGTTGTCAAATGAATCCCCCTCAGCTCCCTTTTTGGAAAAGGGGAAGCTTCTTATTTTTAATTTTTAAGTCCTCCCCTTTTTTAAAGGGGAGATAGAGGGGATTTCTAGCTTAATATCTTTTGCATCTGTGTATCAAACACAGGCTCACTCGTTACAGTCGCAGCATAGCGCTGACCAAAGTATTCAACTTGAACATCTTGACCCACCTCAGCATATTCAATAGGCAAATAACCGTAAAAAATAAATGCACCTATACTGTAGCCAAAGTTTGCACTAGTAATGTAACCAATGGCTTCATCAGAACCTTTCGGAAAAATAGCCTCTCCCCCAAAGGCAACGCTATCCACCGAATCAAAAGTCATACAGCATAGCTTCTTCTTCAGTGCTTGTCCTTTGAGTTCTTTGCAAGCCTCTTTACCTATATAGTCATCTTCTTTTTTGAGCTTGACTGTCCAACCCAAACCAGATTCATAAGGCGAATATTCTGTATGCACATCACTACCCCAGCCACGATAGCCTTTTTCTAGACGAAGCGAATCAAAGGCACCCATACCAGCAGCAATCATGTCAAACTCTTGCCCTGCCTCCCAAAGTGTGTCCCAAACAGGCAGTGCTGCATCCATCGGGAAGTGGAGTTCCCAACCAAGCTCGCCAGCATAGGACACTCGCAAGGCTAAAACTTTGGTCATGCCAACATCAATCCACTGTGCGCCAAAGTAGGCAAAGGCTTCATGGCTCACATCAGCCGTAGTAACCTTTTCAAGCACTTTACGCGCATTTGGTCCCCAAAGCCCCAAGGCAGCATAGCTGTTAGAAATATCAGAAACGCTAACCGTGCCGTAGTCAGGCGCATGTTTCTGCACCCATGTTAAGTCTAGTGGCAGTGTTCCCTCCCCTACAAACATCCAATAGCAATCTTCGCTCATGCGAGTCACTGCTAAGTCACGTTTTACACCACCTTTTTCAGTTAACCATGTTGTGTAAATCGTTTTGCCAACTTCAACGTCCATGCGGTTACTACATAAGTAATCTAGATACGCAGGCGCACCCAAACCTTTGACTTCAATAATACTCAGACCTGTCAGATCAAAAAGCGCTACATTGTCACGTGTTTCAAGGTGTTCTACACCTTGTATCGGTGACCAATGTTCAGCAGCCCAACCAGTACGTTCAGGAATGTAATCTTCATACTTTTCTAGTAAGGCTTCATTTGCATCAAACCAATTTGGCAACTCTAACCCTGCAAAAGCTGTGTAGTTCACACCAAGTGCTTCTAAACGTGCTGCGAAGGGTGACATACGTACATTACGGGGTTCACTGATTGATTGTCTTGGGTGAATAATTTCGTAAACTTCTCGGTAGTTCTTTTTGGTAACAACACTGATGTATGCATCCGTTGTTTGAAAGTCTTGAAAACGATTAATGCTTGTCTGGCGCATATCCCACTCGGTATCACCAGTGGTCATCCACTCAGCTACAGACTTGGCAACACCAGCAGAATGCGTAATCCAAGACGCAGTGGCAACCCAAAACCCATTCACTTTAGATGGACCAATGATGGGCATACCATCAACAGAAAAAGCGAACATGCCATTAAAAGGATCAACCAGTTCAGTATCTTCAATACTTGGAATTAAGTTAATAGCATTCTGCCAAGGCTCACCATACATGTCTTCAGGTGTAAATGGGTGCATGGCATGGGCAGATAAATCTGCAAAAAGCTCTGAAGGGCGCACCATATGTGGTGCATGGGCATAGCTACCAAGACCATAACAGTTCCAATGCTGCCGATAGTACATGGCAGAATCCAACTCACGCATGGTTGGATAGACCACCTCATGGTCTTTGTTATTCGGATCAAAGTCTGCCAGCTCTTTCATAGGTGTCAACTTGCTGTATTGATGCTCAAACGCCATCAGTGGCACATGTACACCAAATTGCTCAGTCATGGCTGGAGACCAAATGTTAGCGCAGAGCAAAACCGTTTCACACTTAATGTAAGGCATGTCTTCATTACTGGTCTTTAGACCGACAACTGCACCATTTTGCACATCAATTTCAATAATTGGTGTATGTGAAACAAAACGCACCACACCATCGCCAGTACTAGCTTTTTCTTTAGCATCACGAGCAAGTGCGCCAGATACATCAGCACCTTTAACGATACAACCACTGGGTACGTGTAAACTACCCACGATAACGTCAGCATTCATGACAGGAATCTTTTCAACAGATTCTTTGCCCGTAAGTAAATGAGTTTCCACGCCAAAAGCCTTGGCAGTACCGTGCAAACGAATCATGTCTTGCCAACGTGCTTCACTCACAGCAACTTCAAGCTGTCCAACAGGATTACAGGTGTTTCGGTCTTCTCTGTAGGGCTCAAGACCTTTAATTAAATCTGCTGTATAACACCCAAGCTGGGTCATAATTTTTGAGTGACTCAGTGGTACGACACCGCCTGGTGCATGAGAGGTAGAACCATCATTTTCAAAGTTCTCGCCTTTATCTACAACCAGAATATCTTTCCAGCCCATATCAGCTAGGTGATAGGCTGCGGCACAGCCAACCATGCCTGAGCCAATAATGACAACTTGTGCTTGTTCTGACATACCTGTCTCCTGATTACGTAATATTTATCTTATATAACCGAAGTTTAGCAAAATAATGCCGTGAAAAATAGTTGAAAATACGCCCAAAAGGGTATGTGCCATTTAAGATTGAAAACGCATGTAGCCGACATTCAAAGGTTGGCTCATATTTTTTTGAATTAAAGGGCTACAATAGTGTCATCTAAAGCCTTTTGTGGTTATTTATATATGAGCAAGATACTAATTGTTGAAGACGACGCTAATTTACGTGAATTACTGGTATTGCACCTTGAACACGCAGGTTTTGAGACCATCGAAGCTGAAAATGTTGAGGAGGCTTGGGATAGGCTCGAGCCCTGCAATCTTATCATCCTAGATTGGATGCTCCCTAATACTTCTGGCGTGCAGTGGCTGAGCCAACTACGTCAACAAAAACGCTACAAG
>CALDTA010000092.1:0-4424 GCA_937924455.1 uncultured Deinococcales bacterium | reverse complement strand
GAAAAGCCGCCACTTTCGTCGTCTCTGACGACTGTACCGTTACGCAATACTAAGGTACGGCGGCGCATTTGGTCAACAAGTTCACGAGCATGGGTTGCGACTAAAATGGTTGTACCACTCAGATTAATCTCGTTGAGTAGCTCTAAGATTTCCCAGCTTGTATTTGGATCTAAGTTACCTGTGGGTTCATCACAAAGTAGCAGAGGCGGGTCGGTGACAAGTGCTCTGGCTATGGCTACACGTTGTTGTTCACCTAAAGAAAGCTCCATAGGGTAGGCTTTGCGTTTGTGGGCAAGACCTACTTGGCGCAGCATGGCTAGAGAGCGCTGTTCTAGGTCTTCGTTTTCACCGATAGCTCGGAGCGCAAACGTGACATTGTCGAGTGCGTTGAGATTTTTTAGCAAACGGTGGTCTTGAAAGACCATGCCAATTTTACGCCTTAGGTATGGAATACGGCTTTGTCGAATTTGGCTGATGTCATGTCCTGCAACTAAAACTTGACCAGAAGTTGGCAGGATACGCCTCAAGATGAGCCCTAGAACCGTAGATTTGCCAGCACCAGAATGACCTGTGATATAGATAAACTCGCCTTCGTTTACTTGAAAGCTTAGGTCTTTAATAGCGTGGGTGTGGGCACGTGAATAGGTTTTGGTTACGTTTCTAAGTTCAATCATTCTAGTTACAAATTATATGGTTATAAATTAACAATATGTGCGGTAGTTTACCTAAGTAATGCTTAGGCAAATGAGTATATCGTATTTTGATGTGACAAGATGTATATTGCAGTTTCGCAGGAGAGCTAGTAGAGTTTTATCGTTTCAATCAGTAAGTCGATAGCTTTGTCTCGATCTATTGATTGAGCAACGCGTACATTGCTTTTTTGTGCATCTATTGTGCCTCGCTCATCGATGACTGTCATGCCACGGGTGTGCGTACCAGTGAGTTCGATGGTGACATGGCGGGGCTCGAGCCCGAACAATTCAGGGTGCGTAATCGCCATGACAGCGCAGGGGTCGTGCAGAGGACCAGCGTGAATGCCAAACTTCTCTTCGTATTTATCGCAGAAAAACTGCATCAAGTCTGCTGTGAACGTGGCAGCAGTATTACCTACAGCCCGAATGTCAGTAATAGTCTGGGTGTCAACCATATACTGATGGGTTAAGTCCAAACCACACATGATGATAGGCGCACCACTACTAAAAACAATATCAGCAGCTTCAGGATCAGCATAAATATTAAATTCAGCCATCGGTGTGACGTTGCCAAATGTGCCACCACCCATCAAAGAAATGCCTTTGATTTTACTGATGATGTCGGGTGCGGTCCTAAAGGCTAAAGCAATATTTGTTAAAGGTCCAACAGGCACTAACCATACATCATCTTCTGTGCGTATCGTTTTGATGATATGTGCAACAGCTTCTTCACTTGCAAGCGGATAGGTGAGTTGGGGTAAAACAGGACCACCTAAACCAGATTCGCCATGGATAAACTCAGCATGTAGAGGTTCAGCAGTGATTGGACGATTTGCACCAGCATGGACTGGTAAATCCAGCTCCAATAGTTGAGTTACAAGACGAGCATTGTGCTGGGTTAGTTTGAGTGGTACATTGCCACTCACCGCAGTAACAGCTAAAACTTCACAATGTTGCGCTGCAAACAAAATAGCAACAGCGTCGTCATGACCTGGGTCACAATCAAGAATAATGCGTGGTTTAGGGGTTTTAATCATAGTTTTTTATTATAGCTTACTGCTCTACTGCGTGGAGGATAACTCTAAAATCATTTTGGTTTGTCGGACGATTCAAAGTAGGGTACGGGCGGATTTCATGTAGTTGAATGTTAAGACCTTGAAACAAAATTGAATTCGGTTGCCCTGCTGTACTCAAGGTTGTTCGTTGTACTTGGTTATTGTGAAGAAGTTGAAGTTCAATACGTGCATCTCCTGCTTGAACACACGTTGCTCCGCTTGGGCAGCGACTGTCATATACTTCAGTGAAGCTCATGGAGACGCCATTGCTAAAATTAGCAGTAAATCCTGGAGCTAGCACGATGGTTGCAGGCAAGATTATTGCTTCTGTAGACGGAATAAATGGGTTGTTTGGGTTACTGTTTGGGTTAGTTGTAGCAGTATTAGTTGTAGCAATATCAGTGTATTGGTTTGGGTAAACTTCATAGTTACCAAAGCCTGTGCAAGCTGTTAGAAAGAGACTTGCGGATATTACAATAAACAGATGCTTTAGTGCTTGTTTTAACTGTTTGAACGTGTGTTTCATATCAACCTCCTCATATCTTGCTGTCAAGTTAACGCTAAGTTGGTGCAAATTGCCATAAATTCTTTACAAATAACTAAAATGCGTTAAGTTAGACCGATATTTTATCGTTAGTATAGCATTCGAGTGCATCCTTGTACTGGATGCCAAGTACTGGATGCCAAGTACTGGATGCTAAGTACTGGATACTAAGCTAAAGCTAATTTGAAAGACATTTCTTGAAACGTTGCACCTTTTTTCTAAGTGGCGGTTTTCAAACGAAGTGCGAAAACAGGCTACCTTTAGCAGTTGCAAAAAAGATTGCACTAGATTCCACTAGATTGCACCAAGTTCTATCAGATTGCACCAGATTCTATCAGTCAGAAGAGCTTTTGAATTGCCGTTTAGGGCGAATTACTGTTTAAGGCGAATTACCGTTTAGGGCGAATTACCTTTAGGGGATAGTAGCTTCAACATGGACATCAATACGAAATCGGTGGTGCTGGGATTAATAATGCAAATGCCACTTAATCAGCATACGGTGTGTGAATGCACCCTTTTGCCATATTGTTTATTTACTTCAACGTATATTGAGCGCATAATGTTAAGGCTTGTAAGACTCACCTGGTAATCGGTAATCTTTTTTACGATTAAATTATGAAAGAGTCTTACCTTGGAGGCAACTATGAAACTCGAAGCGAGTAAGCGTGGTCCAGGAAAACCTAATGCGCTTCGTAGAGAAGGCGTATTACCTGCCATCGTTTATAACAAAGAAATGAACGAAAAGGTTAGCGTTAATCTACGTGAATTTGACAAAGTATTTCGTAAACAAGGTCAGTCTGGCATTATTGACCTAGACATTGAAGGTACAGAGGTTGAAGTACTGGTCAAACAAGTTCAGATGAACAAGCGTAAGCGTCTTCCTCAACATATCGATTTTTATGCTATTACCCGTGGTCAAACTGTACAGGTTGCAGTGAGTATTGATTATATAGGTACAGCTGCTGGTGTGCGTGAAGGTGGACAGCTAGACGTCAAGCGTCGTGAGGTTACAATTGATGTATTGCCACGTCTAATTCCTGAGAATTTCGAGATTGATATTTCTGAAATGGAAATTGGCGATGTTAAGCACATTTCTGAAGTAGAAAATATGTTGCCTGAAGGTGCAACGTTGATGGATAATCCAGAGTTGACCCTTCTTACAATTGTTGCTTCTCGTGTTGCGAAACTTGCAGAGGAAGAAGAAGAAGGCGGAGCTACTGAGCCAGAAGTTATTGGTGAAAGTAGTGCTGAAGAAGAAGCTTCAGGAGATGAAGGTTAATTCATATCAAAGCCTGAGCAATATTAAAGTCTAATGATTTGATATTCATGGAGAGCTTAGGCTCTCCATTCTTTTTTCAAGAATAATGAGGATGATCCTTTATAAGCAGTTCCACGATTCACTGCGACAATAGGGAATCGAATAGGGAATCGGTGAGCTTCGTAACGAGTAAGAACAAACCTACTTAGACTGTAGGGTTGTTACGAGGAAATGCTATAATATAGCGACATCATCCTGAATATTTCCGATGCTGGTGCGACTTTCTGAAGGTGTGCGGTTATCATTTTAGTATTTTTAAGAGCATTTTATAGGTAGATGTTTCAATTTTTTCAAAAATTTTTTGGAAGACCCAAGACTGTGAGTGAGCAGTCTCAAGATGCCCTATCGTTAGATTTATCTACTAATGATATTCGCTTGATTGTTGGTTTGGGTAATCCTGGTGCAAAGTATCAACAAACTAGGCACAATGCGGGTTTTATGGTGCTTGATGCCTTTGCGAAGCGTCACGATTTACGTTTTGACGGTGGTTTAAAGTCTGAAGAAGCAGTTCTCAAAGATATTTACTTTATTAAACCTCAGACCTATATGAACTTATCAGGGCAGGCAGTAAAAGAGTATGCAAAGATTTTTAAGATTCAAGCGAGTAGCATACTTGTTGTACAAGATGATTTAGATTTACCTTTGGGGCGTATCCGTTTTAAAACGGGTGGTAGTGCTGCGGGGCAAAGAGGCGTTAAAGATATTGAACAGTACATGGGTAGTGGTTTTCATCGTCTTAAAATTGGTATTGGTAGACCTGAAGACGACACTCCGATTTCTGATTGGGTACTTGGTAGACTTCATAATGGTGAGAA
>CALDTA010000091.1:0-9740 GCA_937924455.1 uncultured Deinococcales bacterium | reverse complement strand
TTATCTGTAGCTACTGGAAAAACATTTCTTGTTTCAACAAGTTCAAACCAACGACCAAGTTCGGTCGGTAGATTTTCAGTGAAGTTTTCGATAACCTCTAGTTCGTAAATAAAGCCCACAAAAAATTCGAAATTCACAATCTCATTATACAGAAGTTGCCAGTCATCTTCTGGTTTTTCTTTATATGCATAGCAAAGTTGTTCGGGTAAACCTTCTGGTTGACAACGGGCAAGTTGCTCAGCTATGAAAACTACTTTTGAAGTTGATGATGTTTCAATTGCTACTGGAGCAGCATTAGGGTTTTCACTCACTGTCATGGTGGCACTAGTATTGTTAGCACTAGTAATAGAATTGTCTAAACTGTCTGTTTGACTGTTGTTTGGTGCATTTTCATTCGTAGCTTCACCTTCTGAATTAGTCACTTCAGTTTTGTCAGATTCTACCAGAGGCTGTTTTTCTATAGCAGTTTGTGTATCTGTTGCAATCGCTTCTGCTTCTGCACGGTTTTGTTCTTCTAAAGCAGCTTGTTCAGCTTCTTTATCTACTAGTACTGCAGCCTCATCTTCAAAGGTTTGTGCAATGAGTGCAGCTTCTTCTAGTGCGGCAGTTTGTTCTTTACGACGCTCTTCTTCTTGGACGATGGTGAAAGACTTGTCTTCGGTTTGTGCCATAACTTCGATGAGCTCGAGCCCAAACCTATCCTTCCCAGCAGCATCAGTTCCATAAAAACTTTCCCGAATACGAATAACATAAACAAAGCCTTCTACATAGTCAAAATTTGCTATGCCATAAGGCAGTAAGAACCAATCTTCTTGGATGTTATTTTTTGTTAAGTAGCACCATTGTTGTGGTTGTTCTTCACTTGCTGCTCCACATTCCTGATAGCTCGAGCCTATAAATATAATGCGCTCTTGCTCATCTACAACCTCTAATTCACCAAAATCTAGCACTGCTATGCCTTTACTAGTTACTTCACGCAAACTGGAAAAACTAGTGCTAGGCTCTTCGGATGCTGTAGCTGTTTCTTCTTGAGATGCTTCAGTATCTACATTAGTTCCAGTAGTGCTATCTGAAGTGACTTCTGTTGCAATATCCACATTTTCGGTAGCTTCATCTGTAGTAACTTCATCTGTAGTAACTTCCGCATCTGTACTCGCAAGATCAGGAACTTCTAAAGGTCTTTGGTCAGCTGGCGCAACAGTAATCATTACGTTGCGGCGTTCTTCTTCTGTGACTACACTAGCTGTGTTTTCTAGTTGGGCTTGCGCTGCTTTGGCAATGGTTTCGTTTATAGTTGTATTGCTAGTTTGCTCTTCTTCTTGTACAGCTTCTTCCTGCACAGCTTCTTCGGTTCTAGATTCTGCTGTAGGTTCTGTAGGTTCGCTAGATTCTGAAGTTTCTGTTTCGGTGCTAGTTTCTTCGGTGCTAATTTCTTCGGTGCTAGTTTCTTCTTCAGTTGTTTGGGTAGCTTCCTCTATGACGGCGGTTTGTTTTAGGATTTCTACTAGCTCGAGCCTAGCATTACCATTTTCTGATTCTAAAACATTTTGGCGAACCTTCAATTCGTAATCAAAGCCTGCCTGATGCCTAAACCCAGTAATGTCAGAAGAAAGGATTCGGTAAGGCTCATTGAGCGACTCTCTAAATACGTAACATAAGTTTGATGGTCCAAAGGTACACGTTTCAAGTTCAGGACCAACATAAATTATCTTCTCAACATAGCGACCATCAGCCAAGAGTTCTTGATTCACGACTTCGATAAGTTCGTACGAACGAACGTCACTGTTTTCATCAAGACTAAGTAGCAAGTTTAAGGCGTAGGCATAACCATCTTGATGATTAAAGCCAATAATTTCTATAGGCTTAGCAACATAGTCCACACTGCGACTTTCTTTGTATTGATAGCAACGTTCATCACCAGTTTCGTCACAACTCAAGATTTCTGGACCGATGTAAACCAGCTTTTCCTGCGTGGCAGATGTTTGGCTTACTAGGTCTAAAAGGCTGTAGCTAACTTCTTGAGTGCTTTCACCAGTGCCTTGTTGGGTAGTTTGCGTAGTAATGGTCTGCTCAGCTACACGTAATACATAGTAATTACCTGGTATGTAGTTGAAACCAGTAATATCACTTGCAAGGTTTTGCCAAGCATCATTGCGATTTTCACGAATACGCAAACACAAACTGTCGTTATCAATGCTACAAGCACCTAGCGTTTGGTCAACAAAAAGTAGGAGCTCACGTTCTACAATTGTTTCTGTTGGTGCCTGTAGTTCTGTTTCTGAAGCTTCTTGTTGTGGTTCTGTAATTTCTGTTTCGCTAATTTCGGTATTGGTAGTATTTGTCTCAGTAGATGAATCTGTATCAGTAGTTATTTCGCTACCTTCGTTATTAGCTATGACTTCTGGTTCAACATAAGACTGCTCTACTATGTCAACCAGTCGGAGTACTGTCGTGCCTGAAATTACATCTTCACGAACTCGCAAGGTATAGGCAGTATTTAGCTCATACTCAAAGCCAATAATAGCAAAATCTAGTGTTTCCCAAGAGTCTTGCCCATTGGTTCTGACTAAAAGACATCTAGCGTTTCCACAAGGTGTTGTGTCAGAAGAGATAAAAAGTGTTTGCTCTTGTGGACCTCCCCCTCCAAATAGCTCTTCCAAGATGGGCAAGGTGGACACATTGGTTTCTGGTACACATGCTGAAAAGGTAATAGTCAGCAAAATAAATAAAAAGCTACGTACAAGGTTGTTTTTCACTCTTCATCTCCTAATACCTATCCTAATATCTAACTTAAATAATAGGTTAATCGTCATCTGTAAAACTCTATAAGATATTACCGAGATATTATACTGAGTCCGAAAATATCGTTACTAAAGTAAACAACTTGAATCGTCAGGTGCTCAACCACATTCCGCAACACGCTTAGATTCCTTGATTTTTTAACACTTCGAATTAATGAACGAATTAAGCGGAATTGGTATTACTTTGCCCTCGAAATTAGTACAGATTGAGATATTTGCAAATTCGTAAATTAAAATAATAGTACAACTACAAAATAGTTCTTACATGAACGCCTTCTTTAGAAAGATAGCGTTTCACATCCTCCACAGTATACAAGCCATGATGGAAAATACTTGCTGCTAAGGCTGCATCTGCCTCACCTTCTGTAAGCACTTCATACATATGTGCTGCATTTGCTGCACCGCCAGATGCAATGACAGGTATATCAACAGCTTGTGCCACAGCTTTGGTGGCTTCTACCTCATAGCCCGTTTTCATGCCATCTGCATCAATGCTATTTAAGACGATTTCACCAGCACCAAGCGCTTGACCACGTTCTGCCCAAGCTATTAGGTCTAAGCCTGTGTTTTTACGTCCTCCTGCAACATAGACATCCCAACCGCTAGACTTTTGAGATTTTGCATCAGGTACACGACGTTTTGCATCAATCGAAAACACTACCGCTTGTGAACCATAGTGCTCAGCAGCTTCTTGGACTACTTCAGGATTAGCAACAGCACCTGAATTGATTGATACCTTATCTGCACCTGCCTTAAAAAGCGTGTGAAAGTCTTCTAGGCTGCGAACTCCACCGCCAACAGTTAGTGGCATAAAACACTGCTCTGCCGAGCGGGTGATGACTTCGATCATGGACTGACGCCCTTCACTAGTAGCGGTTATGTCATAGAAAACGAGTTCGTCGGCGCCTTGTTCGTTGTAGCGAATGGCAAGTTCAACAGGATCACCAACATCGGCTAATTCACCGTCTTCAGCTCTGCCAAACTGTTGACCACGTGTAGTACGACCGTTATGAACATCTAAACAAGGAATAATGCGTTTCGCTAACACATGGTCATAGTAGCTGAAAATAGCAGCTAAGTGATGATGCAAGTGACCTATGTAAAGCACATCCAAGATTCACTGATATTTTACTACTAGTTTATGGGTGCGTCTCATTTGAGGTTGGAAAAAATAGAAGTTTTTTCTCATTCTGACGTTTTTTGAGTCCACTCTCTGACAGCCAATAATTTCTTAAAGCAATCCCCCCCTAGCCCCCCTTAATAAGTGGGGAATCTTGTGAAAGTCCCCCTTATCAAGATGGGGATTTATTGAAGTGCATACCCATCGGACTCAGAATCCGTTAGAGTCAGAGTTTTTTTGCTTTTTGAAAAATTTCTAATTAGCGTTTCCACGTAATGTTGACCCATGCTAAATGAGTTCCTTCCTACTCGCGCTGTGTGGTTTTCACAGACATCTGCATCGCCGATTAACTGACTTAGGTCAGTTAATCGTGGAAGAGCTTAATTAAAAAATTTCTGAGAATTTCTGAGAATTTCTGAGAATTTCTGAGAATTTCTGAGAATTTCTGAGGTGCGTCCCTGAAGCACACAACAAATGATGGCTATATCAAATATGTATCCAACCTATAGCGGGACGCACCCTTTATCCTTTAAAACCGTTCAGGGCGCATAGCTTCCAAACTAGTCGATGGTTCTTGCCCAGTCAAAACTTCACTAAGCAACTTACCCGTAATTGGTCCATGTGTAATCCCCAACATGCCGTGCCCTGTAGCAAAAATAAGATTCTTTACTCGCTCACTTCGTCCAATATAAGGCAAACCATCTGGCGTAAGGGGTCTATAACCTGACCACGGTACACCTTCTTCTAAATTCTCCATATCTGGCAAGACAGTTTGTAATGCTTCACGGTTCACCGCTATACGCTTCGGGTTCACACTTGCGTCAAAACCAGCTAGCTCAAGCGTGCTACTAAATCTAAATCGATTTTGTCCTAAGGGAGTAATAGCTACCTTGGCATCATCAACAGACAAAGGAAGTGTCGGTCCATGTTCAGCAGATTTCTTTTTAACAGTAATGCTATAGCCCTTAGCAGGCTCCATGAGTATAGGAGCGCCAAGCTGCTTAGCCAAAATTAATGACCATGCACCTGCTGCTAAGATTACTTCTTTTGCTTCTATAGTTCCTTTAGATGTTTGGACTGATTCAATTGTTTTGTTGTTTTTCTTGAAGCCAGTTACATCTGTTTGTGTAAGGAGGGTTGCGCCTTCTTTGCTAGCCTGATTGGCAACATCTTCCACAAATTTTGCAGGATCAATATGTGCATGTTGAGGGAAGTAAACCCCTGACTCAATACCTTCACACAAATTAGGTTCTATGGCTAACATTTCTGGTCTATCTAGCAAGCTAGCTTCAACCCCAAAACGCTTGGCAAACTCGACACTCTTTTCACCAGCCTGCCGATATTTTTCTGAGAGATGTACATGCAGTATGCCAGCTTCAACAAAATCAAAATCAAGATTAGGCTCTTGTGCCAATTCTCGAAACATTGCCAAGCTTTCATGATTTAACTTCGTTAGTACTTCAGCACCAGCAAGCATTTTTTCTTCGGTACACGCTCCCCTAAAAGCCCACAACCATTTCAGCAAATCAACGTTCAATCTTGGTTTTATGTGAAAAGGACTGCCTGAATCAAACATCCACTTCAAACCCTGCTGCAAAACACCAGGTGCAGCAGTTGGCACAGAATAACCAGCAGCGACCCAACAAGCATTTCCAAGTGATGCACCAGCGCAAATATCAGCTTTTTCAACGAGTGTCACCTGCTGACCAGCGCGTGTAAGGTAAAGTGCTGCACATGCACCTATGACACCACCACCAATAATTAGGATGTCTGTTTTTGTTGGCATATGCCTAACTAAGTTCCTTGATTTTAGCAATCAAATCAGCATTAACTTCACGAGGGGCATCAGATGCTCGATTAGCAAAACGTCTTTGACCAGGTAAGCGCACACCTTCCATGGTTTCTAGTTTTGTCAAAAAGCCTTCGCTGTGTTCATCCCAAGCCATCCCAGCTAGTACCTCTGGCGAAAGTGCCATGATAAATTCACCACCCCTAGCAGGACCACCATCTCGGTTATCAGCTTCAATTGCTTCGTAACTAAAATAGTCGCCAACTAAGCCTGCTGATAAAAGTTCTATCATGGTTGCAAATGCAGAACCTTTATAACCACCAAATGGCAAAATCACACCACCATCATGAATTTTCTTAGCATCAGTTGTAGGATTACCCTCTGCATCTAAACCTACACCAAGTGGTAATTCGTGACCATCTCGTGCAGCTACGCCAATATCGCCACGTGCTTTGGCAGCAGTTGCCATATCAAAAACATAAGGGGGCTTGTTTGGTCTAGGATAGGCAAAAGCAATCGGATTCGTACTAAAGAATGCTTTCTTTGCCCCATAGGGTGCGACCATCGGCGTATGAACTGTGCAGGCTAGCCCTACTAAATTTTGTTCAGCGAGCAACTCTACCTCTGGCCAGAGTGCTGCAAAGTGAAAACTATTGCGAATGGTCAAAACCGCCACACCAAGCTTTTTAGCTGCATCTGCTAATAGTGGCGTACCCACTTCTATAGCAAGGGGTGCAAAGCCATTGTCGCCATCTATGCGAATAGCAGCAGGCGTAAGTGTTTCGACTTTAGGTTCAGCATGACCATTTACTTTGCCACTACGAAGCGAAACAATATGCCCAGGAAGACGAAAGAGACCATGTGAAACAGCACCATCTCGCTCTGCAGAGCTTATTGTTTTTGCGGTTGCTTCTGCATTGGCTTCATTACAACCATTTTTTAGAAGACATTGCTTGGCAAGGTCATGAATTTCAGATACGGATAAGGCGACAGTTGACATAATTTCTCCGCTAGATATGGTTTGAATTTATGTCATCAGCATACCGTATATGGCAAGTAGATGTTTTCGTTGTGTCGATTTAGTTTATGAGCGTTAAAGTTTCGAAATTAGGAGAGCTCGAGCCCACACAACTGTGGGCTCGAGCTCTTTTTACCAACAACCTCATCCTAAGGAATTTCTAAAACAATATTCCCCACATGCTTCTTTGCAAGAAACGCTTCCTGCGCTTCAACAATTTTCTCTAAAGGATAAGTCTGAGCCACAAGTGGTTTAAGCTTTCCCTGCTCTATATACCTAATGATATTTGGAAAAACATCCAAAGTATTAACTGTCGAACCAATCAATGCCCAATCTTTTAAATAAAGATCTGCAATATTCACTTCAACCGTTTTTCCACCAATTGCGCCAGCCGTAACATAACGTGCACCTTTGTCCATCACTGAAAGTACATTCTCAAAAACAGGTGCACCTACAATATCAGCAACTAGGGTTACATTATCTTTACCAGTTGTCGCTCGAATGACATCTTGCCAATGATCTTGCCCACGTTTAATCACCGCATCTGCACCAATTTCTAATAGAGCATCAGCTTTTTCAGCCGTTGATACAGCAATCACTGTCGCAGAACGAATTTTTGCAAGTTGAACAAGTGCAGAACCAACACCACCACTTGCACCCGTAACTAGTACTGATTCTCCTTCTTGAATACCAGCTCGAAGCAACATATTTTCAGCAGTCGTATAGGAACAGGAAATCGTGGCAAGTTCTATATCTGACCAATCACAGTCAACCACGCCTACATTTTTTTCAGGCAAGGTTACATACTGTGCAAAACCACCATCTCGCTCACTACCAAAATAGCCAGCTTGATTAATATCAAGAGGCTCATCCCAATTGCGCAACCAGTTGTCAGTAATAACACGTTTACCTATTAAGACCGCACTTACATCTTCACCAACAGCCACAATCTTGCCACAAGCATCAGCACCTTGGATACGAGGAAACTGTACAGCACCTCCCCAACCACCAGTACTATCTTCAGAATGACCTTCAGCTATTTCGTTAGTCGCAGCTTGAACTTGATTATCATACCAACCCACACGTGTATTCACGTCTGTATTGTTCATGCCACAAGCATTCACTCTTATTAACACTTCATCCGCTTTTGGCTGAGGCGTGGGCCAATCTGTTCGAAGTTGTAATTGGTCATAGTCACCATGCCCCATAGTGACCATTGCTGTCATGGTTTCTGAAATATTTGTCATAGTTGTTTGTTCCTCAATGTATTTAGTTAGATGTATTTAGTTCAATATCTTTAGATAGTACGTGAGCATTCACAATGTGAAATTTTTTCTCATTCTAACGTTTTTTGAGTCCACTCTCTGACAGCCAATAATTTCTTAAAGCAATCCCCCCTAGACCCCCTTTAATACTGGGGAATCTTGTGAAAGTCCCTCTTATCAAGGGAGATTTAGGGGGGTTTATTGAAGTGCATACCCATCGGACGACGGTTTACCAGATTCCGTGTATCGACTTGTGTAATCCTTGACTTAATCATTTTGACTTGAACCAATACACACAAAATCAGAAACCTTCATCAGACTCAGAATCCGTTAGAGTCAGAATTTTTTATAGTCTGAAATCTACCGATATTTTGCGTTGTATTCAAGCACCGTTATTAACTTATCACTCCTTAGCCCTTGAACTCTGATTCAGGGGCTTTCTTTTTTGCTTGCAGTTTTAATCTATCTTTTCTGGCTTTTTCTCTTCGTTTACGAATTCTTCTTAAAATAGTACGGTCATAACCAAAAGGAACTCTATCACCAAACAAGTGCATCCATTGAGAAAGGTAATAACCAAGAGCAGCAATAAGTACAATCCTACCCCACCCCTGCAAGTTCGGAGTCGTGAAGTAAAACTGGCGACTACCAATAAAGATAGCTATAGGAAGTATCAGTAAAAAAATGATAAAGAATAAATAGAGCAACCGTGTCAGTGGTCCAAGAATCCACGTATGCGATATCCCTCTATGCCGAGAAAATATTCCGTAAGGCCACCAAAGATAACCCAATACTCCCCACCACCGTTTTGGACGCACCCATTTGGACTGCACATCCAAATCAGGTGTTATCAAAAATACACCAACTAGGTAAGCAACTGTAAAAATAGCAAGACTAGACCACGGAATATGGATAAGATTGTTAGCCTTCAATACAACATAGGTCGTACCCAAAGTTACAAGAGCCGACATATTGATAAATTCATGCATACGTCCACTAGCCACATGAAAGTATAACCTTAAAAATTAAGTGTTGTCTACAATATAGTTTGTGCTATATCAAACATATCAAGACCGTGAGCGTTCCGCATAACGCCGTTTAGCATCTCTTTCTTTTGGCATAGCTTTGTTACAAGGTGGTAAGGCATCGTGTGCATCTTGATACTCAGTTAAAAGTTTGGCTTCATCTGCTTGAGGTACACGGCTGTACTCGTGACGCCAGTAAACAATACTTTCTGCAACGCAACGATTTTTCTGTAGATGTTGACGAATACGGTTGGGAACATCTGTTTTGGACTGACCAATATAGATAATATGTTTATCTTCATCAGCCAGTTCGTAGACACCTGGCATAGCATCTCGTCCTTTTTTAGGTGGAAGATTTTCTAGTTTTCGCCAACGTGCGCTTATGGGCATAGGTTCAAGTATATCAATTGAGGTGGCTCTTAGATAGAAAGAGAAAATTATAGTTACAGTGTTCATATCTATAATCTTCATATCTACAATGCTAGAGCATATGTATAAACAAATACATCACAAAAGTTTAACAACCAGAAAGTCGAATCACGCAACCTCTAGAATCATGCAACCTATAGAATCACGCAACCCATGTCTGAGACCAATTGCCAATCTCATCCATAATTGGTTTTAAGGATTGTCCTTTAGTTGTGAGTTTGTATTCAACACGAACTGGCGTTTCTGGATAAACCTCACGGTTGATGATGCCTGCTACTTCTAATTCTTTAAGCCGT
>CALDTA010000090.1:0-3450 GCA_937924455.1 uncultured Deinococcales bacterium | reverse complement strand
CCGCCCAAACATCCCCCAAAACCCCACGCCAATACTCTGAAACACTTCCCGATAACGAGAGCCAATTTCCCGAACACCAACCATAGTAGAAATGATGACAGGGAAAATAGAAATCAAGGTCGTTGTCACCAACTTAGGACTCAGTCCATAACCCAACCAAAGCACAAGTAAGGGTGCAATGATAATAATCGGCACAGCTTGCAGCATGACGATAAAAGGCGAAAGCAAACGCTCAATAGCTGTTCGTTTACCCATGGCATAACCAATCGGCAAACCAATCAAGAGCGAACAGCCAATGCTCATAAGCGCAACCTTCAGTGTGGCTAAACCGTGATTTATGAGCAATGCTTGATTCGTGAAAAGTGCATTCCAAACATCCAGCGGAGAAGGGAAAAAGAGTGGTGATACGCTACTTGCTAAACCATTCCAAAGGACAAGTAACAAAGCGCTGATAGCCACAACACCAAGCACCTCAATTGGAAACCGCCATTGCTTTTCAAGACCTTTAATCTTAGTCGAATCTGCTGTGCCGATGAGTTCTCGAAGCTCTGCCTCAGAACCACTTTCATACGCCGTGATGCGTCCTTCATCTGCCGTGTTCATGATGGTGTCGATACTGCCATCTTTAAGAACCACTACACGGTCGGCTAAGTAAACTGCCTCACGAATACTATGGGTTACAAAGATGATGGTCTTACCCGTTTTCTTGTGCAAACGCTTCAACTCTTCGTTAAACCGCTCTCGCACCAGTGCGTCCAGTGCTGCAAAAGGTTCATCCATCAGCAAAATGTCTGCATCTTGGGCTAGCGCCCTAGCAATAGCAATGCGTGCCTGCATCCCACCAGAAAGCTGGTGTGGGTACAAATCAGCATAGTCAGACATGCCAACTTGCTCCAAAACAACTTCAGGTGCTTCACCTCGTCCAGTCAGAGTTTTGGGCAGCCTGATGTTGTCACGAACAGTGAGCCACGGTAACAAGCGGTAATCTTGAAAGACCATTGCTGTAGACGCTGTCACCTTCACATCACCGCTAAGGCTCACCTCTTGCTTGTTACTAGAGGCATCTAGCAAACCAGCGACTACACGCAAAAGCGTGCTTTTGCCACCACCCGAAGGACCAAGTAGGGCAATAAACTCACCAGAGGCGACCTGCAAATTCACATCTCTAAGGACAGATAAATCAGCAAAGTTTAGCGAGACGTGCTCGAGCCCTACAACAGCACTGTCAACATCATCAATAACCACTTCAAGGTTATTACTTACCTTATTTTTATTTATCCTACGATAATTTTTTAAATTAAGTATTGGATTTCGTATTAAAGACAAGTTGCTCTCAGCTTTAGACTGCTACTACTAAATCTAGTACCGCTACTAAGAAAGTGCCGCTTGACTTTTTGCCAACTAACAAAATATAAACGTTGCCTAAAGTGTTGGTACTGTGTGAGCAAATCGCTCCATACAGCACAACTATCCAAACTGCAGATGTTGGCACACCTACACATATACAGTGATGTAGACATACTACATCACCTCCTTCTCTCATCCGGACTATTACCGTCGGTCTCGGAGTTTCACCGAGTCGGGCACTGCATAAAGTTAAGAATTTGCAGGCTTCGCGGACTATCACCGCCGGTCAGGAATTGCACCCTGCCCTGAAGGATTGATTTCAGTTGTATAACGACAGATAGCTATCTAACAAAAAGCCTATCTATCAGCTCTTAGTATATATAGCTTTGTGATAGGGAAAGTAAAGCAGCCTACTATCCAGAGATGCATATTTGTATCGCATTTGTATCGCATTTGTATCGCATTTTATATCGCAATAGCCGTTAGGCATTAGTAGTTGGAAAAGACCTAACCACTAGCCCTGTCTAGCACTTGATCGTTTGCACATAATGTTTTACACACAACGAACATGCTAAAGTGCTTTGATGGCCTCGCTTCCGCTTGATGCACTAGATGCACCAGAAAACAATCAAAACGATATACAACATGTTGAGTCTAACAATGCTCAACAAACAACGTTATCTGACACGTCTACATCTGGGGCATCTACATCTAATATGCCAAAAGTCGAAGAACAAGCTAATAAGCACGTATTTAATGAGCAATTTAGCAGCTCTCAAAAACTTCGTCAGCTTCGTCCCAGTAGCAAAAAGCGTAAAACCATTATCAAAGTCGAAGGTAATGTAGCCACAAAAAAACAAGACTACTTGGTGACAGAAGAACCTTTAGAAATTCGCTTACGAAAACCAAGTCAAACACGCAAAGCTGAAAGCGAACGACTAAGCATTACGATGCGAACACCTGGCACACCAGAACATGACTTTGAACTCGTAACAGGTCTTTTATACAACGAAGGCATCATTCAAAAACAGTCAGACATTCAAAAACTCAGCTACTGTGTTGATAAACTATTGAATGAAGAACAACGTTTCAATGTTATCAATGTGCAACTCAATAAAGACATTGATGTAAACGACATACAGCAACGCACGTTCATAAGTAATTCAGCTTGTGGTGTTTGTGGTAAATCTAGTCTTAATGCACTGCATACGCAAGGCTATTGCAGCATCGATAGCGCTATGAAAATCACACCAGAACTTATCAAAAGCTTGCCAAACAAACTGATGACTGAACAAGGCGTCTTTACACAAACAGGTGGCATACACGCAGCAGCGTTGTTCGACACCGACGGCAACTTGCTTGCCTTACGAGAAGATGTAGGTAGGCATAATGCCTTAGATAAACTTATAGGCTGGGCTGTTTTAGAAAACAAAGTACCTTTAGAAAATTCCATTTTGCTTATGAGCAGTCGAGCAAGTTTTGAACTTATTCAAAAAGCTGTAGTTGCAGGCATCCCAATGGTCTGTGCGCTCTCTGCACCAAGTAGCTTAGCTGTACAACTAGCCGATGAATTTGGCATAAGCCTAGTTGCCTTCTTACGAGATGAGCGCTTTAATATCTACACACATGAAGAGCGTATTTTGCTATAGCCTTTTAAGCTCAACCTCAACACCATCTTTAGGAAATAAACTAATCGCTACTTTGGTAGCGACTTCTTTTTGCACAAGCTCAATGTCAAAATGCTGTAGCAACAGAACAATAACTAGCGTGGCTTCCATCATGGCTAAGTGATTACCAATACAAAAACGTGGACCAGCTCCAAATGGCATATAGGCAAGTTTGTGCTGCTTGTGCTTTGCATCCAAATCATCAAAGCGATTAGGGTTAAAGTCTTCTGGTGCATCCCAAAAGTCTGGATGCCTATGGATATTATAGATACTCAAAAAGACTTTAGATGCTTGCGGTATGCGGTAGCCATTCAAGCTCGTATGCTTTAAAACAGAACGTGGTGCAGCAGGAATAGCTGGATACAATCGCAATGTTTCTTTAAGTACATTTTGACAGTAACTTAAGTTATCTAGTTCATTTACTAAAGCATCCGCC
>CALDTA010000089.1:0-6023 GCA_937924455.1 uncultured Deinococcales bacterium | reverse complement strand
TTTAAAGCCAAAGCCTATTTAAGCGGTTCTAGAGCCCTAGAAAACTTCTCAGGTGATTTTGCTGAGCTTATGCCAGAAGACTATTCAGAGCAAAAACTAACCAGTATTCGAGGTATTGGTAAAAGCTTAGCTGAAGAAATATACGCTATTCGTGACCATGGCAACTTGCCACTACTAGACGAGCTTTATGAAAAAGTACCCGAAGGTGTACGAGACTTGTTCTCAGTATCTGGTTTAGGTGCAAAAAAGATTGCCTTGCTTTGGCAAGAAGATATCGACAGTTTAGAAAAGCTAATTGCAGCTTGTGAATCTGGTCAAGTAGCTGAACTTAAAGGCTTTGGTAAAAAGAGTTCTGAAGGTTTTATACCAGCAGCTCAGTTTGCGATTGACGCAAAAAAACGTATGAGAATTGATGTCGCCACTGCATTGGCAAATGCTTTTGAAGAGCAGATGATGAGTCGTTTGGCAAAACTTCGAATGTCTTTTGCAGGAAGTTTACGCCGTCAGTGCGAGACTGTTGGTGATATTGATGTAATTGTCACAGGTCATGCCATGAATGAAATAGTTGCTGCACTACATGATTTTGCAGATAACATCGTTGTGACTGATCCGACTATTTCTTTTAGTTTTTTAGAGCGTGAGTTTGAACTCATGCTTGCGACACCTGAAAACTTTGGTGCTTTACTTGCAATCTGGACAGGCAGTACTGCCTTTAGACATCAAATAATGGCGCAAGTAGAAGCGCAAGGCTTATACCTTGATGATAATGGTTTAAGCGCAAAAGACGATGCAGCTATAGTTACTGTTACAGAAGATGACTTTTTTAAGGCTATTGGCTTACCTTATGTCATGCCCGAGCGTCGTGAATTTGCAAATGTGCAGGCTGTAGAGAATGTAGAGGGTGTAGAGGATGTAGAGGGTGTGCTCGAGCTCGAAGACATTCACGGACTAGTTCATAATCACTCAACTTGGTCAGACGGAGCACATAGCCTAGAAGAAATGCTTGAAAGCGCCATTGACCTAGGCTTTAGCTACCTAGCTATGGCAGACCACTCGAAAAGTTCAGCCGTCGCAAGTGGCTTGAGCATAGAAGAAGTTGAAGCACAAGGCAGAGAAATTGCATTACTCAGACAAGATTTAGATGATGAAGAGTTCCAACTGCTTCACGGCATGGAAGTAGATATCATGACTGACGGTACTTTGGACTACCCTGATGATGTGCTTGCAAGTCTAGACTATTGCGTTGTCAGCGTGCATCAAAACTTCACCTTAAGTCAGGCAGATCAAACAAAACGCATTATAAAAGCTGTTGAAAATCCGTATGCAAACATCTTGGCTCACCCCACAGGGCGCTTACTACTCAAACGACCTGAATACGCACTGGACATTGAGGCTGTCATTGATGCTTGTGCAGCTACAGGAACTGTTATTGAACTCAATGCCAGCCCCTACCGACTTGACTTAGATTGGCGCTGGATAATCACCGCCAAAGAAAAAGGCTGTAAATTTTCAATCAATCCTGATGCCCATAGTATCAACGGCTATGATGTGCTTCCCTTTGGCGTAAATATCGCTCGTAAAGCAGGCTTAACCAAAGACGATGTTGTGAATAGCCAACACACTGGCAAAGAATTTATAGCTGCTTTAAAGAAATTAAAGAAAAGCTAAGTGGCTAAAGTTTTTCGCCCTTTGAAAGAACCGAAAAACTTATAAGGTTAGCTCTTCATTAATGCATAAGCTGTTCTGATTTAAAAATCCAACTATTAGCGTTTCCACGTAATATTGACCTATATATTGACCCATGCTAAATGAGTTCGCTCCTACTCGCGCTGTGTGGTTTTCACAGACATCTGCATCGCCGATTAACTGACTTAGGTCAGTTGCTTATAAATATAGTAGAGCTGTTCTGAAATAACTTTTAAGGCTTAACCCTCACTCCCCTAAAAACACAAGCTTTTGGTCAATTGTTTAGTTCTCCTCTCTCAAGCTTGGGAGAGGCGTTAGAGGTGAGGGTTGGAAAAAGAACAGTAATCATGCACCAGTTTTTATTTCAGAACAAGCCTAGTGACCAAAAATACAGTGACTAAAAATACAGTGACCAAAAATATAGTGACCAAGCGTGGTAGAGCTCGGTCACTTTCAGTCTTATGAACACACGTTATATGTGCTGTAGAGGTTACGTTGAGTTTAGCAAAGGCTTGTCAATCAAGCATCAATCTATCTCAGAAAAAGATTAATTTATTCTTCATTTATGGCAAAATACCCTCAATCACCTTTAGATAATCTTACGCTTAGTCTCTCATAAAATACAAATTCACGTGAGTACATTTATTGCCTACCTCTTTAGTCATTTCCACTAACTCAATTTCTAAAACTCGCAAGAAAGCGTTTAACTTTGATGATATTTCACTTATGTGCCAAGGACTAAAGTAAAAGATACTATGACTCGTCCCTTATCTGAAATTGCTTTAGGGCAAGATACACATAACCAAATACCAAACCCCACTCAAGCTGATACTACACCAGACTTCATCAAAGAGACTATTAACCAAGAAAGCAATGCATTGCTGTCTAAAAAAGATGCAGAGCAAGTTCGTTTAATAGCTGAGAGTACACACGATTTAGTCTGTATGCATGATGTTGATGGAAAACTTCTTTATGTTGCATCAACGTGTCATACTTTACTCGCATACACAAATGATGAACTCATCAATAAATACCCCAAACAGTTTGTCCACCCAAATGATCTTTCAAAAACTACAGCAGCCTTTAATGTATTTGCAAACTTTAAAACAGGAAATGAACAACCGAGGTTAAAATTTCAGTTTAGAGCGCTACATAAAAATGGCAATCCCATCTGGCTTGAATGCCAACTTCAAGGCATTTTTGATAAAGAAGGCAATGTAGTTGCCACAATAAGTACTTCAAAAGATATTAGCCAATACTATAAAACTGCCAAACAATTAAGCTATCATGCAACACATGACTTACTGACTGGACTCAATAACCGCCGCCTATTTAAAGAGCGTTTGTCTCAAACTTTAGAGTCAATAGCTGTCAATCCTGATACCTATAGAAAACAGATTTCTGTTTTGCATATTGACTTAGATAGATTCAAAATCATCAACGAAAGTCTGGGGCACCAAATAGGAGACCACCTATTGCGTGCCATCGCACAACGCATTCGTCATAGCGTTCACTTTGATGACATTGTAGCGCGACTTGGTGGAGACGAATTCGCCATTTTACTTTTTGATATCGAAACCCGTGATGATGCCACCAAGGTAGCTGAGCGTCTACAAGCAAAAATTCAACAAGCCTTTCGAATCAACGAAAAAGATGTCTTTATCACTGCTAGCATCGGTGTAGTTTTCTCAATTATTGAGACTAATGAAGTATTACGTTTAAAGCATAGTCCTGAACAAGATTCAGAACCTAATTCATCCACAACTTACACAAGTGTTGACGCCATGATGGGAGATGCAGAACTAAGTATGTATCACTCAAAGACATCTGGCAAAGCACGCTACACTATCTTCAATAAATCTTTGCATAGCAACTCAGATGTAGGTAGACGCTTACAGCTTGAAGGCGACCTGCGTACAGCACTTAGCAACAAAGAACTCTTTCCACTCTATCACCCAATTCTTAGCCTACCTTCTAACAAGCTCATGGGCTTTGAAGTTCTATTGCGTTGGCAACACCCAGAATTCGGACTCATTTCCCCTGCTGAGTTTATCCCCATTGCCGAAGACACAGGTGCAATCACCCCAATTACACTCTGGCTACTAGAAAAAGCTTGTGGCAACTTAGTTGCTTGGCAAGAAAAAACAGGTTATGAACTCAAATTAAGCATCAACCTATCACCAAGTATGTTTAGCATTCCTGATATTGATACTGCGATGAGTGACATCATCGAAAAATTCCCACTTAATCCAAGTAGCATCAATCTTGAAATCACTGAAGGTTTACTCATGGAAGATATGGACTATGGTGCAGAGCTTTTAAATCGCTTACGTAGCCGAGGTATCCGAACACACATTGATGACTTTGGTACAGGTTACTGTTCACTTAGCTATCTACACAGCTTACCCATTGATGCTCTGAAAATTGACAAGTCCTTTATCAGTGGTGACGGTGCTTTGCATTCAGGCATTGTGCAAACGATCATTTCACTAGCACACAATTTAGATATTCCAGCTATTGCAGAAGGCATCGAAGATACCAAACAACTTAGCATACTCAACACCCTGAAATGTGACCAAGCACAAGGTTTCCTTTTTAGTAAACCAATCTCGGTAGTAGATGTTAATAACTTCTTAGAGCAACATACATCATCAGGTTATATTGTGGGCTTTAAAAATCTTGCTGAAAAGGAAATGCCCCGCCAAAACATTAACGGCACCTAACAAACACTCCTTAGGGCTGCTTCTTCCGACCTGACCCATTTCGAAGGTTGCCACCGCGTTAAGCCGACGGAGCGAAGAAAAGTGTATCAGGCTACAACACATTTGTAAAGGTTGTTTTTGGGTGTGTCCTGTTGAAAATTGAAAACGATATAGCTAACCTAGTTTGCTGTTAAAATCTATAGGACACACCTTTACAGTTTATGAATGAACACAGTTTAGTGGTAACTGCTGCGAAATTTACTCCAAAAATCTATCGCAGAATTGTTCATTACACTTCGTTTGGAAACATGCTGTTTGATTATCATTGCTTTCCCGCTTAAATAAGCCATCTATTCTTCATTTTTTCTCACTACAATCCTTACACAGTTTCGGAAAATCTTGACCTTCCAAATCATAACGATGCTTTGGAACTTTAATACTGTGTCCACACTGAAACTTATGGATAAGCAAAACATCCAACATGTCTTCTGCAGTTTCATCTTTGGGATTGTTTTTAGCAGTCAATTGATTATTTGGCTCTAATGATTCTTTAAATGTTAAAACCTCTAAAACATCATCAATGATTTCTTGCCAACTTGGTACAACCATAGTTAACTCCTATCACTTTTGCATTTGTAAAATAGATATCAACTGCTTCAGAAACATCTAGAGCTGTTGAAAAAACTTACAAATACTACTTTGCTTGAGGCATCTTTAGTCTAATACCGAAATGAATCATAAATCTCATAGTCACAAACATAGCTAAAGTTTCGTAATTTGTGTGCCCTTCGGTTTTAAAGGCAACTTTTTCTGCTGATTGATTGTGACTTTCTTCTGTCATCTTCTTTCAGTGACTTTCTTCTGTCAGTTTAGTCTAAAGCATTAGCGTTAATTAAACATAATATTAAGTTTGCAACGACTAGCATTAGGCAGAACTATTAATTTAGGCTAGACAAAAGCTTCAAACTCATCTAAACTGTAGCTATGCAATTGAAAAAGCCTCGTGTTCGCACACCTAGAAGCTACAAATGGCATCATCAACGCTGGTAAGTACTAGATAGCGTTATTCAATTTACTATAATCCCTTTTACAATTTAAAACTCAACTACTATCAAGGTTATAGCTATATCTTGAAGTACTTGTAATCATCATTTTTCAATCTTATTTCTCAACCTTACTTTTTAACCTCAGAAAGGTCATTGTTATTATGTTATTTCCATTACCTAATGAACGTGGACGTTTCGGAATGTTTGGCGGACGCTACGTTCCTGAAACACTCATACCAGCACTCGATGAACTAACCATCGCCTATAACGAAATTGCTCAAGATCCTGAATTCCAAGCTGAATTTCACGACTATTTAAAAAAGTATGTGGGACGTCCAAGTCGCTTATACTTTGCCAGTAATCTGACAAAGCACTGCGGTGGAGCAAAGATTTACTTAAAGCGTGAAGACCTGAACCACACAGGTGCACACAAAATCAACAACACGATTGGGCAAGCCCTTCTTGCAAAACGCCTTGGCAAAAAACGGGTGATTGCTGAAACAGGTGCAGGACAACACGGTGTGGCAACTGCAACCGCAGCAGCCCTTTTTAATCTTGATTGCATTGTTTATATGGGTGAAGAAGATAT
>CALDTA010000088.1:0-8361 GCA_937924455.1 uncultured Deinococcales bacterium | reverse complement strand
GTATAGTAGCGACGACGGCGACGACCTTTGTCTTTTCGTTCATAGCTTTCCCACTCGCCTTGAATCCAGCCGATATCTTCTAAACGCATGAGGATTGGATAGATTGTGCCTGCTGGTTGTCCCAGAGCTTCAATGAGCTCGAGCCCGTAAAAGTCCCCTTTTGGGTTGTCGAGCATGTACTTAAGTACAGCAAGTGTTTGTGGTGATAGTTTACGTTTTAACATACTTCTCCTACATAAATTATTTGCTTCACAAATAACAACTTTGAGAATCAGTAAATACTAAACTACAAAACAAAGTTGGTGAGTACTCTACTTAGGTTTATAGCCATAAAAGGCATGGTTGAATGTAGATTAATATACACCAGACCAGACCTATATTCTTGAACACGAAAATGTAGGGATGTCTTCAAAAATTAATTTACTACTACTACTTCATATCACGATTGATATTTGTGACCTTAGCTAAGATACTAATAATGGCGATTTCAGACCCTTACAAATATTTGTCTAGAAACTATTTGCAGATGATAGTTGTTGCGGTATATGCATTTTGAGCTGTTTTGGTGAAAATAGTGAAAGTGTTTGACTATTTGTAAGGTTTTAGAGCGCATGTAAGGTTTTAGAACGCACGTAAGCTTTTAGAACGCATGTAAGCTTTTAGAGCGCATGTAAGCTTGAGCGATTTGTAAAGACAATCACCTCTTGAAAGAAACAAGTGTGAAGACCTAGCGTAACTTATAGTGAGTTTAAATCTATTTGAATCTATGAGTTTAGTATGAGTTTGAATTCCAGCAAAGATTTCTTTAGCCTTTTAAATTCCAAGACCCCACAACATTTTTTGAAAAATACAGCGTCTTCAGTGCCTACAGCGTCTTCAGTGCCTATAATGCCTAGAATATCTTGGTGGGCATGGTTAACGGTGCTTTCACTCGATGCACCTGTTGTTGCTGTTTTGTGGCAAGCCTTGATAGCTGATAGTTTTCAAGTAGCGCTTCGACCACTCCATGTTGTGCTTTTATTTAGTACAGTGTGGCTAATCTATGCTGCTGATAGGTGGTTTGATGGCTTTGTTATTGCTAAAGCCTATACAGCGAGACATGCATTTTATATTAGGCATCGTTTTAGTATTTTTGTCTTGATGGCAATTGTTTTGAGTGGGATTATTGTGACTGCTGTGGGGTGGCTCGAGCCCACCATCTTAGTCCACGGATTTATACTCTCAGGCATAGTCCTCCTATATTTAGCCAACATACACCTATTAAAAAAGCCTATATTACTGCTACCAAAAGAGCTACAAATTGCCTTGGTATTTTCTTTAGGTACAACGATTACACTATGGTCACAAATGGGGTCACAAATAGTGTCGCAAATAGGGTTGCACATAACTAGTGAAGAGAAAATGTTATTAGCTAGTGTAGCTGCCTGCTTCGCAATGCTTTGCTTCTTAAACTGTAGCTTTATAAGTTTGTGGGAAAAGTCTATAGATGCCTTGCATAAACAGCCTTCATTAGCGCAGGATAACTTAAGTTCTTCAAATTTAGGTATGGTTCTGCAATATAGCAGCATAGTGCTTGTAGTTATTTGCATACTGCTACCACTAAGCTTTAGTTTGAAAATAGCATTTGTTGTGAGTAGTTTTGGATTATTACTGCTTCATAACTCAGAACTAAAGACTTCAGTGAAAATGCGACGTGTTCTGGCAGATGTAGTGCTTATGAGTCCTTTGATTGTACTCATCTTCTAGTTAAGAGCTTGAGCGACCCAAGAGCTCTAACAACAAATCAGGACGGTCAGTCATAATACCGTCAACACCTAAATCAATTAGATGCTTCATCTCTTCAGTATCATTGATGGTCCAGACCTGAACAGCAATATTGTGCTGTTTGGCAAGTTGTACAAATCCAGGATGAATGATTGTAATGCCACTAGAGCGCATGGGTACTTGTGCAGCAATGTAGTCGGCTGGTTTAGAAAAACGTCTAGAAAAGGGTCTAAAAAAAGCTTTTAAAAAAGAGTGGCTAGCTAGCACCATGTTTCGAACTTCAGTCGGGTACATGCTGGTTGCTACCTGTGGACAGAGCTGTCTAAATTTTTTCAAAGCACTTGAGTGAAAAGAACCGATAATCACACTATTAGCCTTATCGTACTTTTTTATAAGCTCACACAGCCTTGCTTCATAGGCAGTGTCTTTATCTTTGATGTCAATAACCATCGGCATGTCTGGATAGCGTTCGAAAAGTTCGGCTAAGCTTGGTATACCTATACCCTGTCCACGGTAAGGATAGGTTGTGCCATCCTCAGTCCAGTAGTATCCAGCATCTAAAGCTTGAATATTTACCAAATCCATGTCTGCAATTTTGCCTTGTCCATCGGTTGTACGATCAACCGTGTCGTCATGAATAACAACCAAATGACCGTCTTTTGATTGATGGATGTCAAGCTCAAACATATCTACCCCCATCTTGTGAGCTTGTTCAAAGGCATAGAGTGTGTTGCTTGGAAATAGACCTTCTCCGCCTTGGTGAGCGATTACAAGAGGGGTTCTTGAGGATGTATACGGATTATCTTCTAGCATAATTTTGATTTGTGATTGCTTGAAATTGTCGCCAAGCCATGAAGAGCATGACTATGAAGAGTTTGGCTATGAAGAGCATGACTGTAAAGAGCATAGCAACGGTGAGTATTATAATCCAAAACGATATTCGTGCTTGCTTTGTGCTTGCCTCGTGTTTGAAGTGGATTTAAGACTTTTGGCATGTTGAAGCGCTATAGTGAGACGGGTTAGATTTATCTAACACTTAAGCGGTACTAAGTTAGTTAGACTATCTAAATTAGTTAGACTATATTAGTTCAAACCATACGATATTAGTTCAAAGCATACGATATTCTAAATTACCTAAGTTCTAAATTGCTCAAGTTCTAAATTGCTAATGTTAAATATTACAGAACCCTACCTCACATCTCATTTGAATACAACTGTGTTGAATACAAGCGCGTTGAATACAAGCGTATTGAGTACAAGCGTATTGGGTACAAGCGTGCGAAAAATGATAGTGAGATACCCTATAAAGGAATCTATATAAATATGGGGCGAGAAGGTATTTTATTTGTGATGACGGGTGCATCAGGGGTGGGTAAAGATACCATTCGTCAAGCAGCACTGCCCGATATTAAAAACATGGCTTACTCAATCTCCGCAACAACACGTACAAAGCGTGAAGGAGAAGTAGAGGGTAAGCATTATTTCTTCTATGACAAAGAGAAGTTTGAAAGTGCGATTGAAGCTGGCAATATGCTCGAGCACGCCGAATACGTCGGTGATTACTACGGCACGCCTCGTCAACCAGTAGAAGAGGCTTTGGCTGATGGGCAAGATATGCTTTTGGAGCTTGAATTAATGGGCGCACGTCAAGTTAAAGAAGCGATGCCTGAAGCGGTGATGGTATTCATAGCACCACCAAGTCTGGTCGAGCTTGAAAGACGTTTACGGGGTAGAGGTACCGATTCAGAAGATAAGATTCAAAAGAGATTAGCCAGGGCCAAAGAAGAAATCAAAGCTGTACGAGAATTTGACTATGTGGTTGTTAATGACGTTCTGGCAAAAGCTGTCGATGAGTTTGCGAGTGTTCTCAAGGCTGAAAGAGCGAAGAGCAAGTATTTAGGCGAGAAAGATGTTGCGGCTTTTCTCCGTGATTTCTGAGTGCGATTTCTAAACATGATTTCTAAAGCTGTGTACCTACTGTAGAACAACTATAAACAACATAAATAACATAAAAAATAGTAGCTTCTTATCTATTCTAAGAGCTTTTCTAGTGCTAAACTTCCTTTACTAAAGGGGTTTAGACCTGTTTTTTTGTTTGTAGTTTTGCTTATACCCCTAAAGCATATTAAATAGCTAACGTTCAATATGCGACGGTCGCTTATGCTGTATTTAATAAGTTTGATGTTTAACAAGTTCGTTAGTTCAGTCACCCGTAATTTAGAAATTTAGAAAGGTTCATATGTCAGATATTCTTGATTCGGTCACGAATACTTCTCCTGAAGCTAACTTGAATGATGCCGACAGGGAAGCCTTGCATACTATAGAAACAAAAGAATGGCTTGAATCTCTCCAACACGTTTTGGAACGTGCAGGTCCAGAACGTGCAGTTGAGTTACTACAAGACCTAGAAGCAGTTGCGAAGTTGCAAGGTGCTCATATTCCCTTTAGTGCTAATACGCCTTATATAAACACGATTCGTGTCGACGATGAGCCTGAGTATCCAGGTGATTTAGCGATGGAAGGTCGCATTCGTGCCATCATGCGCTGGAATGCCATGGCGATGGTTACACGTGCCAATAAAAACAGTGACGGCATTGGTGGACATATATCAAGCTTTGCTTCTTCTGCCACGCTTTATGATGTGGGTCTTAACCACTTTTTCCGTGGACCAGAAACAGGCAAAGATGCCGATATGGTCTATGTACAAGGACACAGCGCACCAGGTATGTACTCACGTGCCTATATGGAACGTCGCTTAACGGTTCAGCACTTACGTAACTTCCGCCGTGAGCTTCAAGATGAACCTGGATTGTCTAGCTATCCGCACCCTTGGCTCATGCCTACCTTTTGGCAGTTTCCAACGGTGTCTATGGGGCTTGGTCCGATTATGTCTATCTACCAAGCAAGGTTTAATCAGTACTTGGTTGATAGAGGACTTCAAGAACAAAACACAGGGCGTGTATGGGCTTTCCTTGGTGATGGTGAGATGGACGAGCCAGAATCACTAGGTGCGATTACGCTCGCTTCACGAGAAAATCTGGATAACCTGATTTGGGTTATCAACTGTAACCTTCAGAGGCTAGATGGTCCAGTACGTGGTAATGGCAAGATTATTCAGGAGCTCGAGCGCACCTTCCGTGGCGCTGGCTGGGATGTTGTCAAAGTGTGCTGGGGTAGTAAGTGGGATGAACTTCTAGAAAAAGATACTGAGGGACATCTCAATAAGCGTTTCCTAGACCTAGTCGATGGTGAATCACAGCGCTATGCAGCTTATGGTGCAAGAGAACTGCGTGAAAACTTCTTTAATACACCAGAACTTAAAGCCTTAATCGATGGCTGGAGCGATGAAAAACTAGGGTCGCTCAACCGTGGTGGACATGATCCTGTCAAGATTTACGCTGCTTATAAATATGCCCACGACAACTTAGGTAAAGGCAAGCCAACAGTAATATTGGCACGTACCGTCAAAGGCTATGGTTTGGGCGAAGCTGGTGAAGGTAAAAACATCACCCACTCGCAGAAAAAGTTAAACGAAGAAGAAATGCGTTACTTCCGTGACCGTTTTAATATTCCTGTAACTGATGCTGAAATAGCTCAGTATCCTTTCCATAAACCAGGTGAAGATACTGCTGAATATAAATACATGATGGAGCGTCGTGAGGCACTTGGTGGCGGAATGCCAGCTCGTATCGAACAAGCGCCACCACTAACTACACCGCCTGAAAGCTTCTTCGAAGAGTTTTATCAAGGTAGTGGTGATAGAGAATTCTCAACCACCATGGCTTTTGTGAATATGCTTCGCAAACTTCTTCGAGACAAAGACATTGGCAATCTCATCGTTCCGATTATTCCAGATGAGGGTCGTACCTTTGGTATGGAGGCACTCTTCCGTCAAGTAGGTATTTACGCTCACGCTGGTCAGAAGTATGAACCAGTGGATAAAGACAACTTGCTTTACTACAAAGAAGCCCAAGATGGTCAAATCCTAGAAGAAGGTATTACTGAAGCAGGGTCTATGTCTTCGTTCCTTGCTGCTGGTACTGCCTATGCCACGCATGGCATCAATACCATTCCGTTTTTCACTTACTACTCTATGTTTGGTTTCCAGCGCATCGGTGACCAAATGTGGCTTGCAGGTGATATACGCTGCCGTGGTTTCCTGATGGGTGCAACTGCAGGTCGTACAACGCTTGCTGGTGAAGGTCTGCAACACCAAGATGGTCACTCACACGTGCTTGCTTATCCAATTCCAAATTGTAAAGCTTACGATCCAGCCTTTGCTTACGAGCTCGCCATGATTATTCGTGAAGGTATCTACCGTATGTATGAATTGCAAGAAGCAATTTTTTACTACATCACAATTGAAAATGAAAACTATATTCAGCCAGATTTACCAGAGCACCTAGATTTTGAAGAAGTGCGTCAAGGTGTACTCAAAGGTATGTACAAATATCTTCCAGCTTCTGGTGAAGGTCAACCAGTGCAGCTTTTTGGTAGTGGCGCTATTCTAAATGAAGTGATTACTGCTCAAGAATTGCTAAAAGATTATGGAGTTGCAGCCACCGTTTGGAATGTTACCAGTTATAAAGAACTTCATCAGGATGCGCTTATGGTTGAGCGTTGGAACAGATTACACCCAGAAGACACACCGAAGGAATCTTATGTACAAGAGATGCTCAAAGATGCTGAAGGTGTTTTTGTAGCTGCTTCTGATTACCTGAAAATCTTGCCAGATGCACTTGCAAGACACTTACCTCGTCCAATGCTTTCACTTGGTACAGATGGCTTCGGACGTTCTGAGGCTAGGGAAGAACTAAGAGATTTCTTTGAAGTAGATGCAAAACATATTACTGTTGCTGTACTTTATGAGATATCACTAGCTGGTGAACTGGATGCAAGTGTCGTTTCTCAGGCAATTAAAGATTTAGGTATTAATCCTGAAAAGCTGAATCCACATAAAGCATAGAATCTCTTGCTAGATAAAATTAAAACAGCTTGGGTGAACTTGCCCAAGCTGTTGTTTTTATAGGGTGCAGCAGTACCCACCGTTTTTAGATTATTTACAAGTGATGCCGTTACAGGTCTGTAACTCACTAAGTGTTGCACGTAGCTCAGCTAGTAATTCTGGATCAGTATTAAAGTAGGCATTGTTAAGTTCATAAGGGTCATTGACCATATCATAGACTTCGAAACGATTATCAGCTTCAGTTGCTACAGTTTGAAAGCCTGGCATATAGTGCCATTCTATATACTTATGAAATTTTGTTCTAACACCTACGTACATATACTGAACGCCACCACCTATCCTGCGCCAAAACTGGATTAAGATGCTATCTCGCCAAGCTACTTCACCAGTTTCTCCAGCTTCAATAACAGGCTGTATAGATTTTCCATCTATAAACTCTGGTTTATCAGCCCCTGCCCAGTCAAGTGCAGTTGCAGCAATATCTATATTGAGCACAAACTCATCACGAGTAATATTAGGCGTTACATCAGGACCACGAACAATAAAAGGCACACGAATATCTTCGTCATAAGGCATTCCCTTACCTTTTTGAAAACGATGTTGTCCTAATCTGAAGCCATTATCTGAGGTGAATATAATATAGGTATTGTCTAGCTCGCCTGTTTTTTCTAAAGTTTCTACAACTTTTAAAACCATTTCATCCAAAGCTTGTAAAAGTTTGAGGCGTTCACGATACATGAAGTCTATCTGTTTAATATCTTCGTCTGTGAAAAGTGGTCTTTCTTGAATAAAAATAGGTTTATCACTTACATCTTCTTCATTGAAAGAAGGTGTTCTAGGAGCTTTAGCATTTTTAAATAAATTTTGGTGTCTGTCTGCTGCAGTAAAAGGTGAGTGTGGTGGTGATGGTGTTAGGTGCAGGTAAAAGGGTTGGTTACTAGCACTTGCTTGTTCTATAAACTCAACAGCTAAGTCTCTTTCAATATCAGTTTGAAAGATTTCTTTTATACTAGTGGTGTTGTTATAGGTTTTAATTGTTCCATTGTGGTTCATCTGAAATCTGCGGTAAGAATTCACATATAAAAAGGCGTGCCATTCAGTCCACCCTTTAGGTACATGGGTATCAGGCACATAGTTTTCAGATGGGGTCATATCTGGATAGCGTGGATAGCCATTCATATATTTGCCAATTAAGCCAGTATAGTAGCCCGCGTCTTGTAACCACGCTCCAATGTCATTACCATCATGACCTTCGCTGAGATAAACAGGATAGCCACCTGCTGGTGGCTTGTTGTAGCGTACTTTTGTGTTGTGTGAATATTGCCCACGAAGAATTGATACACGTGAAGGACAACAAGCTGAAAAAGGCGTATAGGCATGTGAGAAGGTAGTGCCTTGATCAACAAGCAGTTTGTTTGTATGAGGCATAAATTCCATATCTGAAAGCATTTGATCATCAGATAAAATAACAATAATGTTTGGTTTTTCTAGATTAGTTTGAGAAATCTGTTTTTCAATTTTTTCAGAAGGTTCTATTAGTTGAAGCAAGGAAGTGTTTTTATTTAACCCTACTGCAATAAATGAAATTAGTGTGATTGCTAATATAATACTAGTGAAGAGAAGTTTTGAGC
>CALDTA010000087.1:0-2534 GCA_937924455.1 uncultured Deinococcales bacterium | reverse complement strand
AAAGAATAATCAAGACCAAACTGTCGAATGACATCACCTTGATAACTAACAACAGCACGCCAATATCCTTCTGTAAAATTTACAGTACTAGGTAAATCAAACCTGAGGTCTTGTGCATTATCAATATCATCTGTAACCTCTAACCACTCTGAGTCAGAAGCAACCTCTTTACTCAAAGGACTAAACCACTGCACTGCTAACCAATTGCTTTCTGGAATTTCTTTAATGGTTACGTCCAAACGAAGCTGCCCCTCTTGTACGCTTAAGCCCTTAGACTCAGACATCAAAAAACGTGCTTCTCGAACTTGCGGATTTGCCGGTATCAGGGGCACATACATAAAGGTACAGCTTGTACTTAACAGTAAGAGAGCCGATAAAACTATAGCGTTAATAAGTACGGGTGCAAACTTAAGTTGCACTAACTTAGTAGATACTAATCGCCTACAGGACAACATAGCTAATACATCTACAAATAAATCCATAACGGAGAAATAGTTAAACTTATTTTTGACTTGGTACTTAACAGCTTTTAAATTCATAATGCCTCAGGTAAAAGTAGTGCTGCACTTAGCGCAACTGGAGCGGTTTCTGCACGTAAAATTCGTGGTCCAAACTGAATTGCTTTAGCACCACTAGCTACAAGTTGTTGAACCTCATCTTCACTTAACCCACCTTCAGGACCAGAAATGCAAAGCATAGTGACTTCTTTATCTTTAGGAACATCATGCATAATATCTACAAGTTTGTTTGGACTATATGGGTCGGTGCATATCGCTAGGTCATAGTTTGCGATACTTGCTTCTAAGTCGCTAAAGCCAATGGCTTCTTTCACTTCAGGAATAAAACTACGCCCTGATTGTTTTGCAGCTTCTTGGGCAACACGACGCCAGCGGTCTAGCTTATTGCTTTTCAAATCTCGCACATCACAAAAAGTGCTTTGAAAGGGGATAAAGCTGTATACACCTAATTCAGTACATTGACGAATGATGTCTGCCATTTTGTCGCCTTTGAGCAGTGCAACTGCTAGGTGGATGTGGCGTAAGGATTCGGTGGTGATTGCTTGGGGTGATTGGGTGAGCTCGAGCCCCACCCTCCCCTTCTCAACATTTAGGATGTTAGCATTAGCCTCAAAGCCCTTACCATCAAAAACCCTAACCTGCTGTCCAGCCTTAACACGCAACACCTGTGAAAGATGAAAGCCTTCTTGCCCAATAATGACAAGCTCAACGTTTTCAACTTCCTGCAAGTCTTCAAAAAACACTCTATGTACACGTGCAGGTCTCATTAGGCTATAAGTATAAACATAAATAACTGAAAAAGATGGCAAACTGCTCCAAAAGAAAAAGCATTGGCAATATCACCAATGCTCAATCAATTTATATTTTGAATTACGCCCTACTATATCTATCAAGCAGGTAAAACTTTGGTAATACGTTGTTTTACATTATCTTTACCCAGTTTAAGTGAAACAGGGAAACGGTATCTTGCATAAGCAAGTGCTTCTTTATGAACTTTCGGTAGTGTTTCAAAAACAAAGTTATCAGCAATTTTCTTGATGCTGCTAGAAAGCGTTGGGTACGGGAAAATCATATTCGAAAGCTTGTAGAGAGAAATATTCTGGTACATAGCTAGCGTCAACACCGAAATCATTTCAGATGCTTTAGGTGCAACAATCTCTGCTGAAAGAACTTTACCTGTTAAGCGCATTGCATGAATCGTAATGAAGCCATGCTCTAAGCTCTCAGTAAAACCTTTATCATTTGTCTTTAGTTCAATCGTATAGGACTTGATAAGTTCAGGGTGATACTGCTTTTGCAATGTTTCTAAATTTGGTCCGATTTGCGACACTTCAGGGTCGCTAAAAGTCGCACTTGGATACGCAGGCTCAGCATGTAGTCTTGGTAAAAATGGCATTCCTAAACGCATCACTAAACGTCTACCTTGAGCATTTGCAGAGTGCGTGAAGTTAGATTGCGGTGTTACATCACCAATTGCATAAATGCCTTTTACATTGGTTGCGCTATAAGCATTTGTCTCGATACCACGACGAGTAAATTCCACGTCTGTATTTTCTAAACCGATGTTGTTGACATTCGCAGCACGTCCGATTGCAAGAAGCACCTTATCAACATTTTCGATAACCTCACCATTTTCTAAGTGAAGGCTATTTGTAGCGTCGTCGTAGTGAGTTGCTTTTGTACCCACTTGAACATTCACACCTAGATTCTTCAATTGCTCATCCATAATCTCAGACGTTTTCTCACTCATGATAGCCATGACTCTTGGCGCTAAATCAATCAGCGTAACGTCACTACCAAGCTTCTTGAAAGCAAAGGCCATCTCTGTACCGATAACACCAGCACCGATAATTGCCATGTGCTTTGGCGCAACTCCTTGTTCGAAAACAGTTTCGTTCGTAAGTGCTTTTTCAGCAGGTAAACCTTCAACAGGGATTTTAATTGCACTTGCACCAGTAGCGATGATGACATTTGAAGCACTTAGTTGACGACTACCACCAGATTTTAGAGCAACTT
>CALDTA010000086.1:0-7433 GCA_937924455.1 uncultured Deinococcales bacterium | reverse complement strand
TCTTTGTCATCATCCATCATTGTGTCTGCTGGCTTCATGTCAACAACGCCACGGCAATCTAGAACGTCAACAGCACCATCGCCATTAACATCGCCAGCGCCATCAAAGCAGTTTACACCACTTGAGCCTTTAACGCCTCTTGGACCTGGAGCACCGTCAGCACCTGCTGGACCTGTTGCGCCTGCTGGACCTGCTGGACCAGGACCACCACGAAGACCTTGAGCTCCACGTGGACCTTGAGCACCTGCTGCACCTGCTGGACCTGCTGGACCTGCTGCGCCTCTAGCACCTGGAGGACCTGCTGGACCTGCTGCGCCTCTAGCACCGTCTTGACCGTTAGCGCCTGCTGGACCTTGTGGACCAGGGCGACCTACAGGACCTTGAGAACCTGCTGGACCTTGAGCGCCTGCTGGACCTACAGGACCAATTGGACCTCTTAGACCAGGAGCGCCTTGTGGACCTGCTGGACCTGCTGCACCTTGAGCACCAGTATCACCTTTAGGACCTGCTGGACCCATAGGACCTGCTGGACCCGCTGGACCTGGAGGACCTGCTACTACAGTCGCGCCGCCACCAGAGCCTGCTGGACCTGCTGGACCCATAGGACCTGCTGGACCTTGTGGACCTGCTGGACCCGCTGGACCTGCTGGACCTGCAACGCCACCGCTCATACCAGCGATTCTGCTTTCAAGCGCAGTAACTTGTGCTTGAAGTGAAGCTAGCTGTGAAGCTAGTGCTGCTGTGTTACCGCCACCACCAGAGCCTGCTGGACCTGCTGGACCCATAGGACCTGCTGGACCTTGTGGACCTGTTGCGCCCGCTGGACCTTGTGGACCTGCTGGACCTTGTGGACCTGTTGCACCACTACCGCTACCCATGCCTAGTTGACCGATATAGCAATCAACAAGACGTTGGAGCATGAGTGACGCTTGATAACGGTTGATGAAGTCTTCACCATGATATAAGCCGTCAGGATACCCAACGATTACACCTAGTTGTGACATACGTGAGACCGAGCCATTTGCCCAGTGGTTTGTTGCCACGTCAGGATAGAACGAAGGACCTGCTTGACATAGTGACACTTGCGCTGGCTGAGCACTTGGATCAGGCACACAACCGAAAGGACAGTCTTGTGACTGAGCGAATGCTGCACTTGCTGCATAAATTAAAGCTGCAACTACTACTACAAAACTTAGTTTTTTCATAAACCTCTCTCCACTATATATCTTCATATTCTTCCACTCTTAAAGATATATACGAAAAATATGGTGTTTCTCAGCTTGTGCTTATGAAACCTCATCATAGTAACACACTATTCAGATGTGAATTCTAAACGCAAACTTTGAAACGTTGAAATTGGCGATGAGCTACGTCATTGCTATATTATCTTACAATATTCAAGAAAATTTTTGCAGACGAAGCTACCTCCTTATTTCCAAATGATTAAGACATTAAACAGTATCTACCAAAATCTCAAAGATGGTTGTACAGTAAGTTTCAACTAATAGGTATGGTAATAGGTAAGGGGGCATTCTAATTACTAGGTGGGTTGTAGCTACATAGAAAGCAAAATTAACAGTGGAAAAGTAACAGTAGAGTAGTGTCTCCAATATGTGCAGAATATAGCAAATATTTCAGTACACCAACTGGTTAAGAAACTTTCTTTATAAAAACCTGACCCTCTTTATAACAAATTAAACCTTTAAATTTGTACTTACACTTCTATGATAGAAACTTACTGAAGTTACATTGGGCATACTTTCAATTCTCTGAACATACTCTGAACATAACTAGTAGATGACTAATGTAATTAGAGTATTATACAGTAAATCTATTGCGAATAAAGCTATATATAAACATTTCGCATTTCGTACAGATATGGCTGATGTGGAATACAAATTGCAAGAAGTTGCAAATATAGCCTTTGACGCCGTCACAGACAGAAAATTTGAGTTTTAGTGATTGCCACACTGTCTTCTTGATATCCAAAAACACATCACTTTTCATACGTCAAAGACGCTAAAACTCTATCTCACATCAGCCGTAGATTATAGTATTGGCAGTAATAATATCCATAGCTATTGATAAACGTCTAAACTTAAATTGGTGCTGCTATGCGTTTAGTCATTGGTATATTGATGGTATATTGACAACTTTTCTAGCTGTTAGACTATTGTTATTGTTTGCAACTGCTATATGATTGTGTTTGGTAGTTAACTGCTGAGTGTTTTTGCGCTTCGCTTAAAAATATGCTATTTCGTCGTTCGTCGAAAATGACTTTCAATCTCACATAGGACAAGATTACATAAGACGCACCTGTTCAAAATAGTGAGTAGTTATCAAAGTATGAATATGATTTTATGACAGAAACCTTTAAATTTAAACAGGCTATTTCTTATCATTATGATGTATACAAGCCAGATAATTTGGCAGATGATTTGGCAAAGGCTGATGCTTTTTCAACACTTATTATTTGTCAGCATGGCTATGGTCAGAATAAAGCAATGGCAATGCGATTCGGGAAAAACATTCGTACTGATTGGCCACTCATAGCTCAACAAGGACCACACAAACACCACAAGTTTAAAGATGGAAAGTTTGATACGGGTTTTAGCTGGGTTAGTGGTTTTGATTCACAAGAAGATATTGAGAATCATCACAGTTTTATTATTCATTGTGTGGATGAAGCTTTGGAAAAAGCTTTGGTGAAAGAGAAAAAGGTTTACCTATTTGGGTTTTCGCAATCGGTAAGTTTATTGTTCCGTTTTGCAGCTAAACACCCAAGTTATGTTGCGGGTGTTATTGCTGTAGCGGGAGCTGCACCAACAGACTGGACTGAAGATGAAGACTCTAGATTGGCAACAATACCTGTTTTATATGTTTGCCCAATTGAAGATCAGAGTTATAGTTATGAACGGATGGTACACTTTAAAAGTGTTCTGAACCACCACACAGATAAATTAGAATGGCTCGAGCTCCCTGGTGGACACCGTGTACCAAGTAAATCCTACCCCTTCATTAAAGAATGGCTTGATAAGCAAGCATCAAAAAGCTGATAGAGGTTATAGAGGTTGTTCATTGTAGCTAACCCTACTGGTAGTCTGATAGCTTCTGGCGTAGAGTACATGCAATGTTATGGACCTTAGCACTGAATTCTTTGTGGCATCGCTCTCTTAGAAGCCTTCTAACAAGTCTAGGTATTGCCGTTGCGGTAGGATCAACTATTATTTTTTTATCCTTGGGTGAAGGTCTGCGAGATGTTTTTAGTGAGCATATTGCTGGTGTAGGTCCTGATATTCAGGTGAGTTATGGTCCATTTGATATGAACTCGGCAACAAGTGTTCCGCAATTGCCGCTTAGCTATGGTCCTGAGCTTGAAGCAATTGCTGACGAATACGGTATTCAGAAAATCACACCTTTAAGTTTGTTTGTGCGCTCAGGGCTAACACCTGGTAGCGCCTTTTTATTTATGGGTTTACCGCCTGATGTTGATGTTTCAGAGATTTACACAGGTTTTGAACTTTTGGAAGGTCGTAAGTTAAAGAGTGATGAAGGTCAGGCGTTTGTGGGCATGATTGGGCAAAGCATTGCCGAGCGAAACAACATCGAAATTGGTAAAGTTTTGAGGCTAAATCCGCGCTCGAGCTTCGAGATTGTAGGCATTGTGCGCTCTGAAGATGGTTTTGTCGACAATGCAGTCATTGTACCTATTGAGAGTCTGACCGAAGCAATTGGCGTAGAGGAACGAACTAGCTTTTTTGTATTAGAGCTTGAAGAAGCTGCCAAAGCAGCAGAAATTTCAGATCAGCTTTCTGAGTTATTTCCAGAATTAGGCTTTCAAACCCGTTCAGATGTTTTGAGCGTGATTGAACGAGGTATTCGCATTACTGACGTTGTGCGTTTAGGCATAAGCATCATTGCTCTGATTGTTGGGGCTATTGCGATTGCAAATACTATGCTCATGAGTGTTTTTGAGCGGACGAGAGAATTTGGTGTGATTCGTGCTGTTGGGGCAAAGGCAAAGTTTTTATTTGGTCTGGTTTTAAGTGAGTCAATCTTGCTTAGTCTTTTCGGTGCGCTTTTTGGCATCATAGTAGGCTATTTGGGAATTCTTGTTGTGAACTACTTTGCTGTTAAGTTGATTGCCCTTAAGGTTGCTGTACTAACACCTCGTCTCATTCTCTTTAGTGTGCTTATTGCATTTATTATGGGTTTATTTTCTGGTTTACTCCCTGCTGCTAGAGCTGCCCGAATTCCAATTGCTGTGGCAATGTCCAGAGAATAAATAGGCTAGAGAATAAATAGGCTAGAGAATAAACAGGCTAGAGAATAAACAGGCTAGAGAATAGTTAAGAGATTAGTCGAAAGAATAAATTATGTTGAGCATTCACTCTCTTTCAAAAACATATGATTCACCTTCAGGACAAGTCGAAGCCTTGAAAGATGCCACCTTTGATTTTCCAGAAGGAAAAATAACAGCTATCGTCGGTCCAAGTGGTTCGGGTAAGTCCACTTTACTAAATTTGATGGCTGGATTTGATACACCAAGCACAGGGCAGGTCTTGCTAGATGGTAAAGATTTGGGGGCTTTGACAGATGCGCAACGAGCAGAGATGCGCTTACATGCTTTTGGTTTTGTCTTTCAATCTTTTAATTTGATACAAGTGCTTAGCGCATGGCAGAATATTGCTTTTCCGATGGCTTTGGCAAAACTTAGTAAGTCAGAACGCAAAGAGAGGGCATTAAGACTCTTAGAGCGCTTTGATTTAGCTGACAGACCGCACCATTTACCCTTTAGGCTTTCAGGGGGAGAGCGTCAACGGGTTAGTTTGGCGAGGGCACTTGCCAATAATCCAGAGGTGGTTTTTGCTGATGAACCAACAGGGAATCTAGATACAAAAAGTGGCAAGCTTGTGCTTGCCAGCTTAAAAGATGTGTCTAGAGAAGGTCGAACTGTGATTGTGGTTACGCATGACCACCGTTTGGTGGATGAAGTGGATGTTGTCGTTGAGATGCTCGATGGTGTTTTAACCGTTAAGCAATAAGAAGCAGTAAGAAGTTACTTTGAAGCTTCGCTATCATTACATTTGAAGAGCGCAACATCAAAACGCCATTCTGAGCTTTGTCTACCTGTTATGTCTGAGCTTTGTGATTCGTTGAGTGCCATGAGGTAAACGCAGTGGTTGTCTGGTAGTTGAGTGATTTGATTAGGTGTAATGAGGTGGCTAGCATCAGCCCCAGTGTCGTTTTTAGTGTCGTTTCCAGTGTCATTTCCAGTAGTAGTCCAAGTGAGCTCGAGCCCACCCTCTACCACGCCACTAGTTTTAATCTTCGCCTCGTACTCCGCCAACCAAGTCATTTTTAAGGGCAAATCATTACCAATAAATAGAAGCAAATCAGCGTCCTGATTATAAAATTCGAGTGTTTCAAAAGGTCCGCTCATTCTAAAATGTTGCTGAGCGTTTATCGTTGTATTTTCTGCAAGGTCAATATGTAAGCTTTGTGCTTCTTCAAATGTTTCTAGTGCTTCTGATGGTAAAAGACTTGAGAGCGCAACAAGCCATTCTGTTGACCAATTGTCTAATTGAATGTTTAGTGTTTCTGAGATAAAGCTAAGTTCTTTTGTTTCACTGTCATAAGACAGCGTATTTAGAGTATTTACAGTATTTATAGGGTCTTCAACCATCATGATGTCTAAGCCTGAAACGGTTGATAGACCAGTGGGTGTGTTATTTTGTGCTTCATTTTGTGTAAAGCCTAAAAAGAGTAGTTGGAATGTCAAAAGTACGATGCCTATGGCATGTAGTGCAAGTTTCATAAGTTGAGAATAGTCCTTTTCTACTTGAGCATTGTGTGAGTTGGTGTATCCGCATATTGAAAGATTAGGAAAATTGAGTTTAGGGGCAAATATTTATAGTTCGATGCGGATACACCTTGTAGTTTTCTCTGCGTAGTTTTCTCCGCTTTGCTCCGAAAACGTACTAAAACAATGGTGTAAAATTGTGCTCCAAAAACATGCAGCTTCAAAAACGTGCAATATTTCGAAATACGCCATTACGATATTCGCAAGATTTTATGGGGTAAAAAATAGGCGATGTTCTAAGGTGGTTTTACCTTAAATACATCGCCTATATATATTGCTTGTAGTTTTAGTTAGTCGTTTTTAAACGCTCTTACTGGTTTATTGGTTCATAGCATCTATAGCATCAAAGAAGCTTGATGGTGGTGCATCTTCTTGGATGCGGCTTTGTTGATCATTTAGATGTGGAATGACTAGACTGCGGTTTTGCATCAAGCTAGGACCTGAGGTGCCTTGAATTTGACGTTGGAATGGTAAGAGCAAGTTACCCCAATCATCAAAGTCATTGATGATACTAAAGGCATCGTCTAAGTTGATGTCTGAGCTACCTGAACGTGTTTCTTTACCATCGTCATTATAGTCAACCCATGCTGAACCGTAACCGATGCCCACAAGCTCATCAATGTTGGTTTCGTTCATGGACTGTGCACGACCATGTGAATAATCGAGATTGAAGTCTGTACCGCATGGTGAGTTTGGAATTGAGCAGAAATTGATGCTCTTACGGTTGTTATAGAGGTAAAAGCGGTCACCAGCTTTGTCACCTGTTGTTGGACCGATACCATAAATGCTGTACAGATAGTTCATGGTACTTAGGTAGTTTGGTTTTAGGTTCGTTTCTTCGTTACCACCGTGCTCCAAACCTAAGTTATGACCAAGTTCGTGCATAATCATGCTGGCTTGAAAGTTAATCAGCATATTTGTATTTGCTTCATTACTTCTATTGAGACCCCAGCCACCAAGTGTAATCAAGACATCATTACCACCAAGTTCAGCAACACCACCAGAACCACGACTGCCATCGATGTTTCTTGAGCTACCCATGAGCATGTAGTGGAAGAAGCTTGTTCGTCTTGGGTCCATGTGCTTGCCTTTATAGTCATAAAAGTTAGCACGACCTTGTAAGTAGCTGAGTGCGGTTGCTTGCTCAATCGCATTGACATAGTCCACTACTACAGATTCATTACCAAGGTTGAACTTACCGTTGCCAAGTGCATTACCTACGTCAAAGTGTATGGCGATGCCTTCTTTTGCAAAGCTATCAACAACCATTTGTAGCGCTTCAGTTTGTGGCTTGATACCTTCATCGTTGCTGTTCATATAATCAACTTCGATGAAAATGTCACGTTTACCAACTCGTGCGCCCATAGCGTATAGGTCAAGACCTGCAAAAGTACTACCAGCGACTTCAGAACTATCTGGAATGCCATCTACATCTACGTCATGTGCATTTACTGGCACATCGTTTGGACCACCAGGCGTAGCAAAGAGTTGAGATTGCCAATCGCTTGCGCTATTGCTATCTGTGTTATTGATATCTCGGCTAAAAGAACCACCATAGGTTCCTGCGGCT
>CALDTA010000085.1:0-4751 GCA_937924455.1 uncultured Deinococcales bacterium | reverse complement strand
TTTTATCGAAACAATCAACCAGAAGATATCGAACAATTCAGCAGTGAAATCTTAGAACTAAATCGTCAACACTCACTACAGCTTTTTGGCTGTACAAACGTGATTATCTTCATCGTCATGACCATCACCGTGTTTGGAGATCTACACACAGTCTTGCAAGCCTTGAATTCTTTTGATTCTGATTCATTGCTGCTTTGGTGTCTAAAGAACATTTGCGCAGATGATCCACAAGTACTCGCTAATTTAGATTTCTATTTACCCTCAGAGAGCAACCGAAGTCATTACAACAACAGCATCTTTTTTTCTGATCCAAATGAATATCTATACCATCACATTGCATTTGATGAATTTGCCTACGAACTTTTGCATAAGCAAGCCAAGAGCATTTAACTATCTAAAACCATTTAACTATCTAAAACTATCTAAAGCCATAAAGGAGATTATAATGAACAATTGTTATATCACAAGCACAGGCTCATTCTTACCAGGTGAACCAATAAAGAACAAAAATATTGCTAACTACTTAGGGGCAACACTTGGCGAATCTAAAGTTAAAGAAAAGATTCTAAAGGTCAATGGTATCCAAACTCGGCACTATGCGCTAGATGAAAATCAGAATGCCACACATTCAGCCTATGAATTAGCAGCTAAAGCAGTTGAAAACTGTCTTCCTCCTGCAACCAATTCAGAAATTAGTCCAGAATCTAAGGTTGAATACCTATCCGCAGGAACGACTAACGCACCGCTTATTGCGCCAGGCATTACCTCACTGCTTCATGACGAGCTTAATAAGCAGGGCATCATCAATCATGCTGTTGAGATTAACTCGAATTCGGGTATTTGCTCGTCTGGCGCACAGGCTTTTGTCAATGCAAGTCGTTCTGTAAAATCTGGCGATGTAGAAAAAGCAGTCTGTGTTGGCGTTGAGCAGCCTTCTGTTATTTTGAAATCAAAAGCCTTTAGACCAAGCTATGATGTCGCAACTATTTTCAAGAACGTCCGAACATCAAAGTGGTTTATGTCTACCTTTTTACGTTTTATGTTATCTGATGGCGCAGGTGCTTTTTTGCTTGAACAAGAACCTAGTCAAGAAGGTCACTCACTTCGTATCGATTGGACCTATTCACGTTCCTTTGCCAACGAAGCACCTTTATGCATGAAACTGTCTCGTAAACCTTCCCCTATACTTAGTCAAGACATCAACATTTTATCTGAGCACATGCCACGTCTATCTGAAAAAGCAGTTGAAGAGGCTCTAGCAAAACACGATGAAACATTAGCTAACTATACAGCCATCCTTCCACACATGTCCTCTTACTACTTTGAAAAAACTGTAACAAAAATTGTTGCGAAGCTATCACCTTATAAAGAAGTTAAGCACTGGACAAATCTGCGTACAGCAGGAAATACAGGTGCGGCAAGTATTTACATCATGCTAGATGAATACATGAAAACGCAGCCTGTACATAAGGGTGACAAGCTCCTACTTTTTGTTCCTGAATCTGGTCAGTTCAACTTTGTGCTGATGAGCCTCACGGTAGTTTGACTATGAATATAGCTATTATTGGTGCTGGAAGCAGTGGGCTTATCACCCTAAAATATGTAACCGATAGTTTTCCGAATGCAACCGTTACTTGCTTTGAAAAAGGTAACTCGGTACGAGGCTGTTGGGGAAATCAGCGAGATGATTTTATTTCAACCTCAACAAAATATACAACACAGTTTTCCTGTTTTAGAAAGTATCAACTTCCAGATGCAACTGAACAAAACTTTGACGAGTTCTATCGGGGCAAAGAATTTGGTGACTATCTTGAAGATTTTGCTGAACACTTTGAACTGGGTAAGTACATTCAGTTTGGTGTGGCTTTAGAAGAAATCATCCCTATTGGTGAAGCATGGCAACTCAAGCTTTCGAACAATGGTCAAGTTCAAACACAATATTTTGATGCTGTGTTTATATGTACAGGACTGGTGAATCAAAAGCTTCCGATTGAATCTCAACATGTTCCTGTTGCAGAAAATTTCGAAGCTGTTCGTGATTCAAAGGTAGTTGTCGCGGGTGGTGGTGAATCTGCAACGGATATCGCCAATCACTTAGCTAAGCCAGAGTTTAATAACGAAGTATATTTATCATTGCGGTCTGGTGTACGAGTCAGTCCACGCTACCACCCTATTCGAGGTGTACCTTCTGACTTTTTGCGTAATAGACTTTTGCTTTCTTTCAACAAAACCTTACGCAATAAACTTGGGGAAGGCTTTGTAAGTTTTCGTATTCGGTTTGAAGAGTTTTTGGCTAAGGTGTTTCCGCATCGGGCAAACTATCAAGATGGTAAGGCTGGGGAACAGAGATTGCGGAAGATGTGGGATATGAAACTGAAGGCTCGAGCCAAGGGCGCTCTCTTCAACGTCTTCCATAATAAAAGTGATGCCTTCTTAGATGCAGTAGCAGAAAATCGACTATCAATCATTGGTCCAGCAAAAGATACTACATGGACTAAGTTCTACAACTTTGATCAAGATGAAACGCTTAACATCATGCCAGATGTGCTCGTACCATCTACAGGCTATCGCTCAAGGCTAGCAGACCTTTCCAAAGGCACACTGCAACTCAAAGACTTCTATCATGGTTGTGTCTATATATCTAATAATATGGTATCTGATAATACGGTATCTAATAACAGTCTATTCCTAATTGGTTTTGCCAGACCCATCATTGGCAACATCCCGAGTATTAGTGAAATGCAAGCTAGGTATGCTGTCGGTATGCTTTCGGGTAAACATAAACTTCCAGAAGATGTCAGAGAACAACAGCACATAGCATGGAAAGAACTCTCGGAAGAATATAGTTCAATAGATGTAGACAATGTTTACCCTGTAGAACAGTTTCCTTACTGCGATGTTTTGGCAAAAGAAATGGGTATGATGCCAACACTCAAAAATACTGACTTTAGAACATGGGTAAAACTAAACCTCGTACCTGCTAGCACACTGCATTACATAAATAATGATATAGATGATTACTTTGACAAACAGGCACTTAGCAAAGAAAGAATCTATACGCCACCTGTACTTATATTTATTCTGCTTATAATTCGTATAGCAGAAATGTGTTGGCAAGCTTTCAAAAACTTGAAGATTTCGCCAAATAGAAAATCTAAGAAGCCTCTAACAAGTTCCTAAGCTGAAATTCATGCCTAACAGGGTGCATAACTGCATGTTCTAACATCGCATCAATACAGTATTCTGAACCCCAGCGTGAAATATAGGCAGGTTGATAGAAGTGTTTTTCTTCAATATCTACTAAGGGTAAGCGCCAGCGTTCAAGTACATGTTCCATATAGGCATCAGCCTGTTCAGCGATAACTTCAACTGAGGGAGCTTCATCGATTTGTGGGTCTGGCAACTCTAGCTTTTCACACATCCATGTCATGTAACTCCTTGCTGCTGCCAGGTTGTGTCTGAGTAGTGTTTCAAGAGAAATGTACTCCGTGTCTTCAGTTTCTGGCAAACTGATGTTTGCAGCCTTGGCTTCTTTCCACCTAGCTAGAAACTTTCGCATGTGATATTCGTGGAGTAGAACTAGCGCCCTCGCCCCACCGTATTTGTAGTGATCTAATGACATAATAATCTCCTTTTAGCTATACATAACTATGCAGAACCTTGAAGCATTTCATCTACAAGTAAGCTAATTCTATCTTTAATCTCTGGGTTGACAATCTCTGGGCTGACAATCTCTGGGTTAGCGGGCACAGTATCTGTACCACTAGTATTTGTACCACTAGTATCTATACCACTATCTGAGAAATCACTCTTCACTGCATAGACGAACCTTGGCACTATCCAGCATCTAAAATCGAGCATTAGTGAATTGGCAAATGGCATCACAGACATATAGGAGTTTCTACCACCCGCAGCACATAAAAAGCCGATAGTCTTGCCAACAATTTCGTCATTTGTCAGTAGTTCAACCAAGTTCTTTGCTGCTGAAGATACATCGTAGTTGTAGATGGCACAAGCAAAGAGAATATGGCTGGCTTTGGCAACTTCCTGACGAAATTCTTTTACAACGTCGCTATCACCAGAAGCTGCTCGACCACTTTCTGGTAGCTCATACTCTCTGAGGTCAATCAGTTTATTTGCTACACCTTTAGCATTTAAGTTTTCTTGTGCAGCTTGGGCAAGAATGAAGGAACGAGATGTTGGACTAAGACTTGTAGCGAAGATTAAAACTTGCTTGCTTTCAGACATGTTTTTAGTATACCGCTTTAGTATATCGAATTTTCACATTCGAATTTTTTTAGTGCCACTTTTTGTAATGAGCCTATTTAGGCTACATCAGTCTCAAGACAAATAAGGACTAAGAATTGAACTCAAAGCAAGCAAAATAATAAGTGCATAAACCATTTTTCTAAGTTGAACTTTTGAGATTTGATTGCCAAAAACCACACCAACATAGGTACCAAGTGCTACCACAGGTAGTAGCCAGAGACTCTGCATCGTTGGTGGAATAATCGCTTGACCGTAACTAAAGTAGAGTAGTGCTAATTGGATTGGCAATGTGAGCATGAGCAACTGCACAGTAAATGCCCTAGAAGTTTGATTTGTCCACGTTTGTGCCATAACCCAAAGTACGGTGGCTGGTCCGCCGATAGAAGCAACCCCTTGCAAAATGCCACTGCTTACAAATGCAAAAATCCCCCAGAAAGGATGTAAGTTGTCTCTTGGTTTAATTTTTAAAGCAAGTTGAAGTA
>CALDTA010000084.1:0-4631 GCA_937924455.1 uncultured Deinococcales bacterium | reverse complement strand
TCATAGCAATCAACTAAGGCTTCAATAAGCATTTGCTGTTTATCTTTTAAACGCTCATATTCTCGCTCCGCCAGTTCAAAAGGGTCTAAGAACTTCTTATCTATAGCTACAAGCTCTGCTTCAAGGCTATCTCGTTTATCTTTGATGCTTTGTCTTGTGAAAGCTTTTGAGGTTTTATCGTCAAATTGGTCAGATGCTAAATAATCATATGCTAAATCAAGTCCTGTACCAATATCTTTTTCAAGTCTATATTGCTTTTTATAGTAGCCATCTAAACCGCCTCGGTACTCGACAAATTCACCAGCTTCAAAAGAAGTAACTCGGTTTGCAACAGCAGCTACTAGATGTTCATCGTGACTACTAAAAATAATGGCGGCTTCGCTTTCAACCAAAGCATCTTCTAGTTTTTCAAGCATGTTTATGTCTAAGCCTTCGCTTGGTTCATCGAGGATGAGCACATTTGCTTCACTCGCTAGTATGAGGGCTAGACCAGCTCGAGCCCTCTCTCCTAAACTCAACTGAGCACGTGTATCATGCCAGCGTTCGGCTAAACCCACTAGGCTAAGTAGCATCTCAGCTCGATCTTTACTCACATATTCTTCAAATTGCTCAATCAGCGTTTGCTCAGCCTCTAACCCTCGGTGTTCTTGGTCAAAATACGCCAAACGGCTATCACTGTGAAAGATAAGCTTTGCTTCAGGGTCATCACTTTCTTGCTTGCCAGCAAGAACATCAAAAAAGCTACTCTTGCCTAAACCATTTTTACCCACAACAGCTAATTTTTCGCCTTTACTCAGTTGAAACTTAACGTCTTTAAAGAGTGGAGCGTCACCAACTGAAAAACTAAGCTTTTCAGCGCGAAGCAAAGAACCTTTTCTCCGTTGCTGACGCACTTCGGTATCAGGCAAGCTAGCATCTGGACTCAAGCTTTCTTCTAAGCCATGCATTTCTTCTTCCAACGCTGCTAGGCGTTTACGGAGTAAAAAATGCTGACGACTACCTGTTTTTAGCTTTCGCATCCCTTCAACTAAGGTGTCATATTCTTTTTGTGCTTGGCTTTTTCGCTGCCCCAAACTTTTAAGCTGAATGCCTCGCTGCTCTCGGTAACGACTGTAATTGCCTCGAAAGCGTTTGAGCTTTGTGTCTTTTAATTCAAGTACGTAGCCACAGCTTTTATCTATCAAGGCTCGGTCATGTGAGGCAATGATAAAACTTTTGCAAGCTTTAAGTTTTTCAACTAACCACGCCTTGGCATCCAAATCTAAAAAATTGCTTGGTTCATCTAATACGTAAAGGTCAGCCTGTCTGTACAGACAAGCTACTAAGTTGACTCGCTGCTGTTGTCCGCTGGATAGTTGGTTGAAGTCTTTTTGCAGGTCATTTGCATTAAAGCCTAAATCACTCAAGGCTGAACGCAATTTTTTTTCGGCGTTGTAGGCATCCATTGCTTCATAGCGCTCAATCAGTTCAGCGTATGCTTCTAGTTTCTCGGCTAGATTGTCATCTAAATCGTCATCTAAATTGTCATCTGTTTCTTTGAGCACCTGCTCCATGTTTCGCAAGTCTAGTTCTAGGTGTTGGATGGGCTCGAGCGCAGCCTTGGCAACATCCCACACCTTCAAGTGCCCCGCAGTTTTCGTAATACCACAACTACTAATCTGCAAAGCAGGTGCATAACGAAAAGCATTGTCACCACCTCTGCGCTCATAAATAAACCGCAACAAGGTAGATTTCCCCGTACCATTATTGCCTATCAGGGCTAGGCGCTGCCCCTTTTGAACATTAAACGAAAGCTGTCGAAACAACGGCTTGCCATTTAGATCATAGTTAAAATTATGTAAACGGAGCAGTTCCAAAACATGGCAAGTATAGCACTCAGGGAGCAAGTATAGCACTCAGGGAAATAGTTAATGCATCTTGGAATTTATCTCTAAGGTTGTGAGAAAGTGATTCATTTTTTATTGACCGATAACGTTAAGACGCTAGTAAAAACGAACTCTTAAATCGTTATTTAAGCAAAAGACTCCAAACAAACTCACAGCAAATCAGCCATTAAGCCAATCATTGGAATACACAAGATTTACAAATGATGAAGCAAGTTGCCATATAAAGCCCCTGCTATGATGAAACCTTAATCAGATTGTAAAAATCCAGAGCACGTAATCCACCTATAATGTAAAAATAATGACTTTTGACGATATGTTAGCGCAATTTGTATCGCGAGGGGCAAGTGATATCCACTTACATGTCGGGCTCAAGCCACTCGCTCGGATAAATGGAAAGTTAATTCCTCTTAGTGATACCGTACTCACACCTCAAGTGACCGAAGCACTGCTAGATGTAATGTGTAACGACAGAGAAAAAGCCAAATTTGCTGAGCACAATCAAGTTGATTTTGCCTACAGCGTGCCAAACTTGTCTCGCTTTCGGGTAAATCTCTTTAGACAGCGCAATAGTGTCAGTGCTGTTCTAAGGGTCATCAATAGTGATGAAAAAGACTTGGAAGCAGTCAACTTATCTGAGCAAATTATCAACCAGTTTCGAGACACCAAAAAAGGCTTGGTACTGATTACTGGACCTACAGGCTCAGGTAAATCAACCACACTAGCTCGCATCATTGACGAAATTAATAAAGAACACGAACGTATGATTATTACGGTTGAAGACCCAATAGAATTTCTTCATAAATCAAAAAAATCAGCGATTGTTCAACGAGAAATCGGCACTGATGCAAATTCCTTCAGTGAAGCACTGATTGCAGCTATGCGCCAAGACCCAGATGTAATCATGATCGGTGAGATTCGAGATTATGCCACAGCTACTGCTGCTATTTCAGCAGCACAAACGGGTCACTTAGTATTTAGCACGCTACACACACTAGATACAGTGCGAGCAGTGAACCGTGTTATCGACTTGCATCCTCCAGGAGAACGTGCCATCGCACGATTGCTCTTTGCTGAGTCACTCGTAGGTATCGTCTCTCAACGTCTTCTACGTAGAGCAGATGGTAAAGGGCGTGTCGCTGCTATGGAAATCTTACTTGGCAGTTTACGCATGAAAGAGCTTATACAAGAACCTGACAAAAATAGTGAAATGTACGAAGCTATGAAAGACGCCAAGTTAGATGGCATGTTGCTCTTTGACGATTGCTTAGCCGACCTTTACAAAAATAAACTTATTGATTATCAGACAGGTTTAGCAGCAGCTACCAGCCGTCAAACCTTTGAAATGTCTATCACGCAAATTAATGAAATGGCCGAAGTTGAAGCAGGGAACCTTATGAACCCGATGTATCAGTAAGTAGTATCAGTAAGTAGTACCAGTAAGTAGTACCAGTAAGTTATACAAGTAGAGCATACAGTAAAAACATATACAAAAGAGCATCTTTAAGAAAATGAGTAATTTTTAAAGATGCTCTTTAGCTGTTTCAGCAACATTTCGCTAACGTTTCCCTTACACTAATTTTAACTTTGAGGTTGATACTGTTTTTTCTTGGAGGAGGAAATAGTTTTTACAAAAACCGCTGTATGGCGAGTAAATCAAGGTTGAGAGAAAATAAGGTGAGGCTTCAGATATAAGCCTAAGACCAAAGCTTTTGTATTCATTTGCGATTCCTTTCTTTAAGAAACACTCCACTATCTTGCCCCAGTGGAGTGTTTCTTTTTGTGCAGCTTCATTTTATGAGAGCTTTTTGTGAATGAATATTAAAGGCTTTCTTTAGACAATTCAGCAACATTCCTCTAACGTTTCCCTTACACTAGTTTTAACTTTGAGGTTGATACTATTTTTCTTGGAGGAGGAAGTAGTTGTCACGAAAACCACCACATTGCGATTAAAGCATTACGATTAAGGCATTACGATTAAAGCATTGTGATTAAAGCATTACGATGAAATCAAAGTTGGGAGAAAACGAGTTTGAAAGAACTCAAAGGGAGGCTTCAGATTTGGGAGAGTCTGAAAAACCCGAAACCGCGATACTTTTGCGTGTAGTACTTTGCGTGTAGTACCAAGTCTATCTCACTAATTATCTCAATAGTTATCTTGGTACTAATTCCTTTCGAGAAAACCCCCACTACTGCCCCTGTGGGGGGTTTCTTTTGCTCAATCAACACGACCACTCAACAAATCAGCACATTTTCTTATGTACTTTCATCTATATAGTACTTTTATCTATACAGTAGTCCAACTGTAATAGAAAAACGTTTTTGTAGTGCTGAATCTTTACTTTGAAACTAGCCATAATCACCTACACTCACTCTCAAAAACTTAAATCTAAAACAGCTCTAAAGCAAAAAAACATAAACATGAGTCATCCATAAACGCACTCTTTAACTCTTTCAGCAACATTTCGCTAACGTTTCCCTTACACTAGTTTTAGCTTTGAGGTTGATACTATTTTTTCTTGGAGGAGGAAATAGCTTTTACTAAGACCGCAGGGTAGAGAAAATCAAGTTAGACTTTTGCAAAAGGTAATAATTCCTTTTAAGAAACCAACCCCACTACTGCCCCAGTGGGGTTTTTCTTTTGCTTACTAAATTTAATTTGCTATAGCACTCTAGTAGATACCACTATACTTACATACTGTGACTATAGAAGTTTAGAAGCGATTCTTCTTTACAGCATCTGTAATA
>CALDTA010000083.1:0-3236 GCA_937924455.1 uncultured Deinococcales bacterium | reverse complement strand
ACGACCAAATACAATCAAGTCACCTAGTGAGTTTGTACCCAAACGGTTTGCACCATGGAGAGACGCACAAGCACATTCACCTGCTGCAAATAGTCCAGGAACAATTGTGTTGTTACCATCACGAATGACTTCTGTATCGATGGTAGTTGGTATGCCACCCATTGCGTAGTGTGCAGTTGGTTGAACAGGCACAGGCTCTTTAAGTGGGTCAACACCTAGGTAGATTCTTGAGAATTCAGTGATGTCTGGTAGACGCTTCTCGATGATTTCACCATCGATGTGTGTAAGGTCTAGCAAGATGTGGTCATTGGCTTTACCAACACCACGACCTTCACGGACTTCTAGGTACATCGCTCTAGAAACCATGTCACGAGGTGCTAAATCTTTAATGGTTGGTGCGTAGCGCTCCATGAAGCGTTCACCTTCGCTGTTACGCAAAATGCCACCTTCACCACGAGCACCTTCGGTTAGAAGTACGCCAATCTTGTATAGACCTGTTGGGTGAAACTGGAAAAATTCAGGGTCTTCAATAGGTAAGCCACGACGGTACAAGATGCTTGTCATGTCGCCTGTTAGGGCGTGAGCATTACTGGTTACTTTGAACATACGTCCAAATCCACCAGATGCCATGATAGTTGACTTTGCTTGGAAGGTATGGAGTTCGCCGTTTGCAAGTTCGTAAGCGACTACGCCTGAACATTCGTTTTCGTCTGTTAAAAGAACATCAAGTACGTGAAATTCGTTGAAGAAAGTGACGTTGTTTTTAATAGCTTGTTGATAAAGGGTTTGCAGAATCATGTGACCAGTGCGGTCGGCTGCGTAGCAAGCACGTTCTACAGCGCTTTTACCGAATTCACGAGTGTGTCCACCGAATTTACGTTGTGCAATTTTACCTTCGGGGGTTCTTGAGAATGGCAGACCCATGTGCTCGAGCTCATATACTGACTCAATCACGTCATTGGCGAACATCTGCGCGACATCCTGATCAGTTAAGTAATCGCCACCCTTGATAGTATCAAAAGCGTGCCACTCAGCTTTATCTTCAGTAACATTACCAAGAGCAGCACCAACGCCACCCTGCGCTGCACCTGTGTGTGAGCGTGTTGGGTAAAGCTTAGAAATAACAGCGACAGAAACATCTGGATTTTGAGATGCATAGTGCGCTGCCATAAGACCAGCACCACCAGCACCTACAACAATTACATCAAACTTATGAAGTGTTGCCATTATTGACTTCCTCCATCTAGGCTACGTACAGCGTCGCCCATTTCAGAAAAATCGAATGCCCATAGGGTCATAGTACCCATGATAAAGATAATACCTGCAATTGAAAATAGGATGATTTTAGCCCAGAAACGGCGACCTGGTTGTTTAAAATAGTCTTCGATGCTATAGCGAAGACCATTTATGCCGTGAAGCATAGCAAAGAAGAGTAGGAAGGTATCATAGACCTTTACCCAACCTTTGCTTAAGCGGCTAGCTACATAGTTATAATCGACATCGTTAACATTGATTTGAATGTTGCCCATCCAGATGTGTCCAAAAACTAGGAAGATTAGGATAAGTCCAGAGACACGCATGAAGACCCACCATGCAAGTTCGCTATTGGTGCTGTACATGGCTTTGGCTTGATTTAATGTTTTTGCTTTAACAGCCACAGTAGTTCCTTAAAAAATCTCTGGTAGGACTTTGATTAATATTGCAAAGCCTAAACCAGCAGTGAGAACAAGGACGGCGTACCACATCTGACGTTGCCAATGGACACCCCACTCGGTGAAGTCCATGATGATGATACGTAAGCCATTGAGTGCATGATAGATAACGCCACCCATAACCAGAATAAGACCAATACGAAATGGCCATTGGTGATAGAAGGCCAAGAAGGCATTGAATACCTTAGGTCCATACATCACTAGACTTATGTCAAGAACATGAAGCAGCAAAAAGAGAGCTATTGCAACACCTGATAGTCGGTGCAGAATAAAAGCCCATTGCCCTTCTCTTCCACGGTACATACTAAAACCTCCATGTAGAAAGGTTCAAAAACTTTCTACATAATTAAGTACTCAAATGCTAGCACAACAGAGCGTTGTAAACAGTGTTCAAAACTCTCTTTTAGGACAAAAAATATGTGAAAAGTCGCAGATGTGATGTTTGTTATAGGACTATTGTCGAATAAAGAGATTAAAAATGCTTGTCTAGGGAATACGAGTTACATTTTGTGACGACTAAATTGGTCGGGGTGATGGTTTTTGAGTGGGGGAGGGGGTGGGCTCGAGCCCACAAAAAAAATCACATCAATACGTTTGAAATACTGATGTGATGAAAAAGCCTGTACGCTATTTTGTTTATTTTGTTGGCTCAATATGCGTTTCAAGGGCATAGCAAAAGTTGAAGTAAAGAAGGCAGTAAAGCCTTGCCTCGTTGTCTAGAATTATGAACAAATTCAAAGAAGCTTAAGTAGAGGGGTAAGTTTTCTTGAGAGATTCCTCTATGAGGTCTAAGCCATGAACGAAGTAATGACCAAAAACCTTCAATAGTATTGGTATGGACTTCACAGAAACCATCACCATCGTCGTCTCTGGCATATTCACCAGTACTATGGCAAACCGTCTCATGTTCATAACCCCATTCGACTAAACGATTATAGATGTTGTATTCATCCGTATAGGCAAGGCTTCCTTTTTCAACATATTTTTCAATTAAGGGTTTGATGGTTGTCTGCTTAACATTATCTAGCATACGAATCAGTACCTCACCACCTCGTTGAAAGATACCCAGAATAGGTGGTTTATCTTTATCTGCTGTACCTCGACCTCTTGCACCTTTGAGTCTTCTACACCGTCCAGAACGCCCTTTAGTTGCTACAACACTAGGGTGTCCTTTATGCCCAGCTACAACATATAGCTCATCTATTTCGACAATGCCTTTGAGTTTGGGTGCTTTTTTTTAAGCTCAATGCCCTCACGTAAATACATAGTCATCGCTTGTACATCATCTTTATTTAAACCAAGTTCTCGACCTATTTGTTGATTTGATAAATTTAACCCCATTAAGTACAAACAGAGTATCCATACTTCTAAAGGTTGATGGTGTCCTTCAAATACTGTTTCTGTTAAATCATCAAATTGTGCACAGCACTTACCCTGACAACGATAGCGTTGCCTCGCTTTTTCTGTATTATGAAAACCTTTTTTAACTACCTTACTAGAACCACAATGTGGACATTTCACTTC
>CALDTA010000082.1:0-3386 GCA_937924455.1 uncultured Deinococcales bacterium | reverse complement strand
CGTTATCTGTAACAAGACAAATCACATCGCTTTAGGGCATACTATAAGTACATGAATCGTTGCTTGTACCTAGTATGCCTTTTTTTAGTATCTCAATTTTCAATAATAGTTGCTCAAGAACAACCGTTATCTGAGACTTCTGAAACTGGGGTATCTGAGGTTGAGCAGGTTATAGAACAACAAATTCCTAGCAGTGTGGTTGATGGCTTTGAAGTAGTTTTCCCTAACACCGAAGCTCTAGATAACGAAGCTCTAGATAATGAAGCTGGCAATAACGAACCTGTAGACAGCGAAGTTGTAAATAGCGAAACTGCCACGACTGATATTAACAGTGAAGTAGTAGATACACAGGACGGTTCAGCACTGCTCGAGCAATCCCTAAACGAACTCAAGCTAACCGAATTGCGCCCTGTAGACTTCAACGAAAATAGTGCCGAACTACGCAGCCCAAACCCACCAAATTATTTACTGATAAATTCACCAGAACTAAAACTAGATGCAATTTCAACAGGAGAACTTGGTCCAGGTGATGGTCAGAACTTTCGAGATGCCTCGTACGTAGATATATGGCAATTTGTAGCAGAAGAAGGCGAAGCTATAGAGATTCAAGTACGTTCTGAATTTGATAGCTTCCTCAGTGTTTATTCACCAGATGGCAAGCTCTACACAACAAATGACGATGCACTGCTGGATGGGCAAAATAATCAAGGTTTTGGTCAAACTAGTGCAACGCAAGATGCAGCCTTACGAGTACGCTTGTTGCAAACAGGACGATACATGGTTGTCTTAAGTGGGATGGGGCAGGAAGCTTTTGGACTGTACAGTATTTTAACCAAAAAACTTCCTGTGCAAGAAGGAGGTGGGCTCGAGCTCACCCAACCAGTCTACGCTAGCTTTGGTAAAGGTGATAAGAAAGATAATGATCTTGCTTTACGCTTTGACGAATTTAACTTTGCGCTAACTAACAGCCAAACACTATCTTTTGATATGTTTGTTGAAGATTATGAAGGGCGCTTACTGCTTTATGATAGTCAACAGAAGTTAATTGCAGATTCGAGCATTCAAGGTAGCCCCATGATTGAGCAGCTCAGAGCAGGTAACTATACTTTACGAGCAGCAATTTTTGATGACGCCAGTGTAGATAAAAAAGAGAACCAAGAAAACTTAAAGCTTTACAAACTCACAGTCGAAACGTTGGAGTTGAGTTTTCAAACTAGTATTAGCATCGGTGATGATTTCCTGAGTTTACTAGCTACAAGAGATCAACGGGTTGATAACCGTTTTATCGACAGTTATAAACTTAGCGTTTCAGAACTCACTGAAGTAATTATAGATTTGCGTTCCCAAGCCTTTGATGCCTATTTATATCTTTACGATGCTTCTGGATTCTTAGTTGCTGAAAATGATGATGCCAGTAGTGAAACTGGTACAGATTCTCAGTTAGTTCTGGAATTGCCAGCAGGTGTTTATAATCTTGTGGTTACAAGCTATGAAGATGCGGAAAAAAAGACAGGCTTGTATAACTTATCTATACAACATCCACAGGAAGAAAATGATAGTAGCCTAAAGCTTGAAGGCACACAACCACTTTCAACTAACGAATAATCTAAAATAATGATGGCTGTGAAGCAATCGCTTTAGTGAGTTCAGGTGAATCATTACGAGTATTGCCAACAGCAGAACTTACAGGATGCGCTGTAACGTCTAAGTCTTCTTTTGGTAAAAGCATTAAGTCTAAACTATCAGTGCTCTCTAGTTTTGGGTCTAACCAAGTAGACCACATATCTTGTGGCAACATGACAGGCATTCGGTGATGATAGCTTTGCATAAAACTATTTGCAGCAGTCGTCACAATAGTACAACTCTCAATAGCTGGCATTTGAGGATTATTAGCATCTCTCCAAAACTCCCAAAGCCCAGCAAAGACAATAGGCTGCCCTGATTTTGTCTGAAAATAATAAGGTACTTTATTTTTTGAGCTTGGACTTTGTTGCCATTCGTAAAAACCATCTACAGGTATAAGGCAACGACGTTTTTTATAAGCTTCTTTGAACGATGCCTTCTCGCTAAGTGTTTCAGAACGAGCATTGAAGGTCTGTGTAGAAAAGTTTCTATCTCTTGCCCACATAGGAATTAGCCCCCAATGGAAATAGCTTAATTCTCGCCCTGTCTCAGTCTGACGCATTGCAAGTATTTCGGCTGTAGGAGCAATATTGTAGCGTGCTGTAAACGATACTTCAGAACTTTCCTGAAAGTCTAGAATAGGTTGCAGGCTTTTTGGGGTTTTACTTTGCACCATCCGTCCACACATGAAATTGCTCCTTGTTGCTCTTCCTTGTTGCTCTATAACTTAGGGTTATTCTACCGTATATCTATCACAAGTTTTCTAAACATTCTAAACATATAGAAAACTTAACGCTTATAAACAGTATTTTGCCTTAAACTTTCAAGTAAAGTTAGGTCTTTTAGTCGTTTATAGCTTAATTATAGGAACTTATAGCAGTTGCAAAAAAGATTCCAGCAGCGAGAAACGCTTTCGTATTACCGTTTAAGGCATAGTAAAGTAGTAAAGTCAACATGAACATCAAAACAGAATCGGTTGTGCTGGAATTAATAATACAAATGCCATGATAGACATATCTTAGAGAGGCGAATGGTTATGAAACAAATCAAAAAAGTGCTTTTTGGGGTAGCACCTTTATTAATACTTAGTGTGCCTATGGCTTTAGCACAGAACAATTCTGTGTATACTGGTCGCACCATCAACATTCAACCATTAGTACCTGCTGCACAAACCACAACACTAACCAACACGCCAGCACGTGCAATTAACGCAAGTCAAACACTGACAACTACATACGATGCTCAGCTTCAATTCAAAGTGAATGAATTAGAGGCACGCATTGCACAGCTCGAGCAACTCAACGCAGATGCCCAAAATCGTATTGCAGCACTAGAAAGCTCGCACAATGCCATGGCAACGCAGCTGAACAACCTACAAAATAGTGGTGGCTCAACATCAACAGCGCAAACGCCAGGTAGTAGCTACCTACAAGTGGGTGCATTTTCACGTTTAGATTTAGCAGGTCAACTGGTATTCAAATTACAGCAATTGGGGTATCAGGTCTACGATAGCAACTCAAATGGTGTTACCAAACTATTTATTGGACCTTATGATAACAGCCGAATTCCCGAAGAACAGTACAGGTTAAGTCTTCAAAATATTGTAGATAGTTTTCCTGTAGCCGTACCATAAATCTATCTCAACCAAAACAGATAATGCCCTCCAGAAATTTGGAGGGCATTTTTATTGCACGCATATTATCTAATTTTTTCTAACTATCGTCTTTAGCATCTTCAATAACAGGTTGCCAGTCAATATCAAT